>NZ_QOHL01000035.1:0-8941 GCF_004181775.1 Ehrlichia minasensis | reverse complement strand
TTTTGCAGGTGGACACTTTCACAGAGTAGTAGACAATAAATTTAAAGGTATTCCTGCTCTATTACCTGATGGATCAAATATTGAAGTACAACCATCTGCGACAGTAATATTAGATGTGTGCCATTTTGGGATAGAAGTTGGAAGTAGATTTAACTTTTAGCATCGCTATTACATTCTTGAAAGTAGTATATTTGTAATTTCAATAAGTTTGATATGAAACAAATCTTACCACATTTATAACAAAAAATTAGCTAGGCATACTTTGAAATTAAGATGATCAATAATTACTCGCTATTATATAACCACAACTAATTCACACAAATCTATTCTTGTTACCAATTTTTACAAGTATTTTCCAATATATACCTTATAACCTTCTAGTAAAACTAACTAGCACACTCACACCTACAAGATCCACAATATTTATATTGTTTGCAAAAAATTCACCAGATTTACACTTATCATATTCTACTCCTTCACATAAAACTCCAGTTAAATTTGACACGAAACAAATCTTACTCAAGGATTAGCAACTGGGGCACATTTTGAAATTAAAATGATCAATAATTACTCGCTATTATATAACCACAACTAATTCACACAAATCTATTCTTGTTATCAATCTTTACAAGTATTTTCCAATATATACCTTATAACCTTCTAGTAAAACTAACTAGCATATTCAGACCTACAAGATCCACAATATTTATATTGTTTGCAAAAAATTCACCAGATTTACACTTATTATATTCTACTCCTGCACATAAAACTCCAGTTAAATTTGACACGAAACAAATCTTACTCAAGGATTAGCAACTGGGGCACATTTTGAAATTAAAATGATCAATAATTACTCGCTATTATATAACCACAACTAATTCACACAAATCTATTCTTGTTATCAATCTTTACAAGTATTTTCCAATATATACCTTATAACCTTCTAGTAAAACTAACTAGCATATTCAGACCTACAAGATCCACAATATTTATATTGTTTGCGAAAAATTCACCAGATTTACACTTATCATATTCTACTCCTTCACATAAAACTCCAGTTAAATTTGACACGAAATAAATCTTACTCAAGGATTAGCAACTGAGGCATACTTTGAAATTAAAATGATCAATAATTACTCGCTATTATATAACCACAACTAATTCACCAAACCTATTCATGATACCAATCTTCACAAGTAATTTTTACCATACCACTTGCACCTTTTTCAGTAGAACCAGTACTAACATCTACACAGCCACCAGCTCCAAAGTATTTACTATTATTTTCAGCAAAAAGTTTACCAGATTTACATTCATCTTTTCCTATTTCTTCCCATAAAGCCTCTGTCATAAAGTCTTGATACGGAATAAATCTTATTCTTTTATCATGTGGTACATTTTCAGATCTACGACTCACATGACCATTAACTACCCTATAATACAACATTCTTTTATTACGAACCAAGTTATTACTGATTATGTTCTTCTTAATATCATGCTGCAACTTTCCGCCACCATTTGCAGTTAACTGTACTTCACAAACTTCACCATCATATAAACGTTCATCTTTTTTACAAAACTCAACTACAGTATCCATACCTACATAATTATTATCTTTAAGATGCTCATCATTCCCACTTTTAGAAGATGCATTCTCCATTTCTTTAAAAGATATTTTTACAAAATATTTATCAGATTTTTTTGTTTTAAACATACCCATAACATACTCACCAGGTTGTCCTTCTTTACCTATCCAACTTTTAACATCAATTTTACCAGGTTGCCCACCACCAAGCATTTCTACTTTTATAAAATCACATTTATCAGGTACCTTGTATATCCCGGCCAATTTAGGATAATGCAACAATACATGCACACTTTTATTATCTCCCTGCGCAGGCAAATTAGAATCAAAATTCTTATCACTTTCAGTAATTTTTTCTGGTACATAAGTTGTACTTTCAAAATTATCAATACACATACCCATAGAATGATAGTCTAGTGGTTGTAATTCAAGCTGTAATTTTGGATCTAAAGATAATATCTCGTTATTATCAACATTAAAGTACCTTAGCACATGAGTATCAAACCTATAAGATTTTATCACTGGATCTGCATATGATATCTTTTGGTCTTCAATACTAAAATGTTCAACATTGGAATCAAGGCTATCAGATTTTATAAACTGAGTAAAAACTTCAGGAGGTAATACGGTAGATTTGCTATCTGCTACTTTCAACTTAGTATTTTGATACAAATAAAATGAATTTTTCAAATTGTTACATGGGTTATCATCTTGGTAGAGATTGAGTTTTTTATTGCGATGTTGTTCATCAGAAAAAAAATAATAATTATCTTCATTGATTAAAATACTATCTAAAAAATCTTGATCCTTATTTGTTAGATCATATTCATAATCAGCACATTGAATATACTGTTTTTTACCTGTAAGCACATAACGTACCATTTTATCAGGTAATGGTTTAAGCCAAGTATGCTTATCATATACATCATGAGACTTTAACACATATCCAAAAGTAGTGTTTATTCCATCTATACATTTTACTGTAACCTTATCATCATGTTGATGTCTTATTTGACCCACTGCATCATCTCGACAATATTCATTTAGTTTAAGCACCTTACCATCTCTGCATTTTTTATACAAATAGAATTGATGATTATCAAAATTAATTTTAGGTCTTACAATTCTAATGCCAAAATGATCTACAATTTCGTCCCTAACAAGCATATCTTGTGTAATAATAAGTCTATCACTAAAGCTTATTTTCATCTTACGATCTTCTTCTTCATGTAATACTGGCTTAGGTAACATAGGAATAGGAACACATCTAGTCAGAAAATTCTCCTGATCATAATAGTCAGCACATATTCTATCATATCCCACTTTGTAAATCTTAAACTTATACAATTTTCCAGCAAAAGTAACTTCACAATCTCTACTTATAAAACCAATACCCAAGAAAAAGTCTTGTTTATATAATTTACCATTATCTACTACTATAAGCCTAATACCTGGATCAAAAAACATCTGACGTGAAAATTCTATAGGTACAAACCTAATCCTATTTTTTTCCTCAAACAATATATTACAAAATTGCAATGGAAGTAATTTCTGAACAGTTTTTTCACAGACTGCAGTTGTTTCACATTTTGTACTCCATTCAGATTGTTTGTCTGGCAAATCTTCACAAGAAGATACACCACACACACATAATTTATGATATGCAAAATTACTTGTATCAAAATAAGCGATATGAGGAGATCCTTTCACTCCTGCAGTTCTACACTCTCCTGCCTTAATAACAGTATAGAACACAACATTATCTATTGTCACTTCATCATTAAAAAATTTTAGATACCGATAACCCAAACGTGGTTTTTCAGTAAGAACCTTATGGCTTTCCAATGAATGTACATTACTTGCATACAATATTAATATAAAAACATATCCTATTTTTTTTATAATATTCAAAACATGCCCAAACATCATCATACACATACTTAACAGAAAAAGAAAAATCGCTATAATTATTAATATATTAATGCTAATACTTTCTATATTAACTATATTTTACAATAAGTATAATAAATTAATCACTCTATTGTTTTATTTTTCAAAAATAAGTTGATTCGGACAATTAACTACCTGGATAGCATCATTCAACATAATTATTATAAATTCATTTTTGAGTAAGAAATAACCACAACAATATACATCAGATCACTATACACCTAGTAACATTTATCACTAAATTACATATGTCAACTACAGTACTAGGAAATTCCCTATACACAAACAAATTTAAAATAACATCTAAAAATGCATAGTATACTACTTATCATATACAAGAACAAAAAGCATCTTTTAAGACTGGATTCTACCAATTACACTACTACAACTAAAATTGAGCTGCTACTCAACACATTAGCTTTACTATCTGTTAGTAAAAGAACAAATATAAAAAGAAAGTACATGAACAAACGTGTTATAGGATATTGTGTAATTATTTAAACTGGGTTACTTTATTTATTACGCATAATAACAGCACTTCAATACTACCTGCAATAATATAAACATCCTATAAAGACACCTTACAAACTTTCAGGAATTTCTCTTATTTGCACTAAAGTTCAATCTCAACTACTTTTCATAACAGTAATACAATACTATTTTAAATTGTATTCCCTGTTTCAAAGATTAACATTACATGAAAGCATTATACTTCACTGCCCACTACAGATACTTACTAAACTCTAGTCTTTACTGATTCACCCTTTATTACTTTTATCATGGTTTTATTATAATGTCCATTTATCTGCTCTTTAACTGCTTCTGGTAATCTATAATAACCAAGTATCTGCCATATAGTATCATTCACTTTCCAACAAACATTTACACCTGTTTTGTCAGTACTAGTATAACAACAAGTGTAATCAAAATTGTTAGGCATATTGCCAGTCTCATAACACGATAAAACAAGTTTTTCATCAGTCATACACATTCTTTCACCAACACCGTTACCATAGCAACAATGCTCATTTGTACATGACATCTTAATACTCTGACCAATTTTACCCATTTTAGCAACACTACGATCTGTATTTATCGCATTTACAGCAGAACACAAATTAGTCTCTGGATAATTACTTTGGTTATTTAAAGTTCCATCTTGTGAATAAATACACAAAGAAGCTAAGCACCCTCTATTTTGTAATTTATCAGTAGTATCAAGACAAAAAGTCTCTTTTTCTTGATCATAAATATATTCTAACTCAACTAGCTTCTCTTCTGTCACTTTCACTTGTGAATTCTTACTTCGCGCTTTGCCATCAAGCCCTTTTGTCTTTAACTTCTCTAATTCCACTGCATCACTAACAAGCATATTAACCAAATCTGTAAGATTTGTCTTCCAACAAATACGTTGTTTATCGTTTTTTGCAGGAGATTTATAATTTTCTAATTTACTATAACAACATTTATAAACTCCATCGGATTTATTATTTTCACTTTTAATATTACCTTTAACATTATTATCTTTGGTATCATCATCTTCGTAACATAATAAAGAAACTTCTTCATTAGCCCAACACAGTTTTTCATTTTTTTTACTATCAGAACTATAGCAACATTTCCCATCGTTTTTACAAGATAGTTTAATATTTTTACTTATTTCAGAATCTTCAACTCGCATGCTATCTTTAGAAGGACACTGCGTTCCTTTGCGAGTTATAATATAAGCTCCTGAAGCAAAAACATCATTTTCACCTTTTTCATAAACACAAACAGTTTGTAGACATCCTTTTTTTATACCATCTTTAGTATCCAAACAGAATGATGCTTTTTCTTTAGAATAATCATATTTTATATCTGTAATAACATCCGCTCTATCTGTAAAAGGTTTAGTAGTATTAGATGGAGGTAACTTAGTAAGCAACTCTTTGCTACCATTATCAAACTTTTCTCTCAATGCTAAAGGTAGAGTACCATAATTAAACTTCTTCAATAGATCAACACCCTTTGTTTTCCAACAAATATCTCTTGATGTATTTTTCATATCGTGATAACAACATACATATTGGTCTTCAGATACTCCCAGACTTTTCGCTCTGTTTCTATAACACGATAAACCTATATTATTATGCTCATGGTCCTGCCAACACTTTCTATAGTTAATACGAAGATTATTTTCATATTCTGCAATATCAATACCATACATAAAATTTGAATTCTTTTTATGGTTATTATAACAATATCCATTGCGAGTACGACTTACAGTCATTTTATCCCCTGCCTTTAAAAGATTGACAAAAAGATTTGGCACGTTACTTACAATAGGTTTACACTCTTCTGTACCAAACATAGTAATAGGAGTACTAAATTTCATAGTCTCATCATTTGAAGAATATATACAAATTGACTTCAAACATCCACTATTACCATCACATAATGATTTTTTTGATTCATTATAAGTATAAGTCATATCTCCAATTCGCACTTTCAAATCACTATTCCACACTTCACATGTGAGCTTTACTAACCCATCTGCACCTTGCTGAATTGACCTACCTAATTTTGCACATCCTCCAGAACCAGGATATTGATTTGGATTCTTTTCAAAAGCATCAGATGGCCCATTACAATCATTAACGTTTAACCTAACAATACCATCAGGAAAATCAGTATTTCCCCATGGAATCAATCTATAGTGCTGCAACCATAAAGGTCTGCTCTGATTAAAATCCATTCCAGTAGCAGATCTATAATGCACTACAGTGTTATCATCAATAAAAGAATTGTTTTCTCTACAACCACCATGAGTACACCCACGTGCTACAAGCGAAATTTCACATTTATCATTAAAATTATCAGAACTACATAGTGCTACTACTGTATCCTCTCCATACTCCTTAGGATATTTTCCCCCCTCACCAACGTATATAACTAATTTTTTCCCATTTAACTTATTGCCATCATTCTTCAATATACCAAGAGTATAATATGCAGGAGCACCAGAATAAGCTGTACCACTATTCACATACCCAGCTTGACCACCACCCCAAGCCTCAATTTTTATAAAGTCACACTTATGATAATCACCTATTTCGTACACATACTGCTTTGTCACTGTACCATCTATATGCTTTTTCACTTTATATTCATACTTAGGAAATTTATCTATACACATGCCTTCAAAATACAAATTTTTTTCTACTAATCCATCTAAAACACCATCATTTTGAAGAAAGAAATCCAAGTTTTTCAGCTCACTCCTATTTTTATATATGCCAAAAGTTTCAAAATCATCACTTGTATAACTATATAAACAACTTTTAGCATATTCTGCTTCATCAGAAGAATACTTCAACTCTCCAAATATACATTCTTTCTCATCTTTAACTTTTCTAAGATAAGTCGAAGTATGGAAATACAATTCACTATTCTTACACAAACCTGACTTTGCATTCCCATTATATGGCATAATACTATATACAGTTTTAGGGATAGTATAATGTGTATCATGACTTTTAATAGCAGTAACAAAAGATTTCATTGATATATTATTAAGATCATAACTCATGCTATCATCACATGGATAATAGACCCCATTACTATATATATGACGTACCAGCTTTTTGTTATTTGATCTTAACCAAAAATACCTATGTCCTCCTATATTTGCATCATATCTTTTAACATAATATCCATTTTCTGCATAATTTAATCCACCTAAACATTTTATATTGTCGACATACGTACTAGTCGAAATCTCTTTTTTACTTTTAACACATTTTTCATCCTTATCTTTCTCAGTACAAACATCCACAGTTTCAAATTCATGATTTTTGGCATTAATCTTAGGCCGTACTAGACTAACAGACTGACCAAGAATAGCTTGTAAATCTTTTAAATACATTTTCTCTATTTTCTCTTCATAATCACGACTAGTTGCACTTTTCAGGTTACCTTCAATTACACTCCTGATTTTAAACTCAGCAACAATTTCTTCTTTATCATCAGATTTTAATACAGGTCGTTTCAACGCAGGTATTGGCAAACATTGTTTTACACATTGCCCCCTACTATTATAGTAGATACATAAACTATCCATACCACTTCTATGCATCCCATAAAGTTGAATACCATAATCTGATAAGTCAAAACCAGCCTGTCCAGGTTTCACACTATTAGACATTACAGACTGGAAATCAGAAGAAATTGAGTCTTTGCTTTTTGGTACAAGTTCTAACCCTTTAGTAGGGTGCATAAGAAATAATTTAGGATCAAAAAATGACTGAAGATAAAATGGTACAATACGAAAATCTAGAATAGGAATTTCTTTGTATATGCCTTCACAAAAAGGGTAAGGACCTTTATTAATTTGATCTAAGGTATAAAATACATTACTACTACTACATTCATCTGAACCTAAGCTAGAGTCAGGAAAAGTAAAATATAAACAAAATACCACAAGAACTATTATTCTTAACACACACTCCACCATTTAACAGAAGATACACACATCCACGAATGTATATCTAAAATTGTACATTACATCGTCAATTACTCATATGGTTATAGGTCTATTTACCATAGCAGCCAGTTTATAATACTACTAACCATGTACTACTTAAGATGGTCTTCAGTGCAAAATTTATCAATTAAAGATTAAATTATTAAATATAGGATATTAGCAGCAAATTAGCACATACAAACTATGTACATTACACTAATTTAAAGAAGACTAACAGAACTTCAAACTACATATCCTAACAACACTATTAACACTTCTCCATATTATGCAACCAAATTGTTATGTATAACATCAAACATGCTATTTATAATAGAAAATCACAACACATAAAGCAAATAGCTCTGTAAAATACAACCTACAGTTACAAAATACATTAACTTTTAATTAATATATAAAGAGATAAAGAAGCAATAACATTTATATAGTAGATCAGTAATTCATTTTTCAGCGTTCAACAAATTCACAACCCACACAAATCAATGACTGAACATCATAAATTCTACTTAGGCAAAAACTTAACAAATTATATTTTAATACACTGCGTGATAGCATAGAGGAGAAGATGACTTTATCTTAAATTTGTCAATACATTTCAAATTTTAAAAATCTAATCACTTTTCACAAAATTTCAGTACTACCTAGTAAGACCATCAAAGAAACTTAAAGATGTAATTAATGATATAAGATGTTATTAAGGAATAAGCATTAATATTAATGTAATCAATACATTGCTTAATATCTTAAATAACACTTTCTTACACCACATAGTAAAACAACAATTAGCACCACTGTTTTGTACATATAACAAAAAAATCCACATTTTACAGCACAGAAAAAATTTCAACTATACTCTTTATATCCTCAATCACACTATATTCACCACT
>NZ_QOHL01000034.1:0-9372 GCF_004181775.1 Ehrlichia minasensis | reverse complement strand
TGAATACTATAATTGAATAATAGATTTATTTTGAAGTTAGATTTGTTAATGAATGCATTTGCTAATGTTTCTGGTAAATGATGAGAACAGTAGATGATAGAGTACAGCTTTTATGTTTTTGTATGTAATGTGATGATAAGTTAGGTGCGTTGTTTGATTGTTAATTTGCTTTAAGTTATAAGTAGCTAATCAGGTGTATATTTCTCTAGAGTGTGTATTTTAGTAGATTTATGTCAGTGAGTTTAATTTTTTCCCTGTATTGCACTGATTTAATGATTGTGTACTTTTAATCTTTGGTTTATGTCCTCTACAATGGTGTAAGTGTGAGTTTTATAGTTTTGTATTAAAGGAGTATGAAAGTGTGCTGCGTATCTAGAAAGTTTAAAAGTTATACTTTCAATGTTTGTTTTGATAATTAACCTAATAATGTGTCTCTAGCTTCATTTAATTTCTGTGCAAAATAAGGAGATCCACCCTTATCTGGGTGCATGGATTTCATTAGTTTATGATATGCTGTGTTTATCTGTTCTGGACTTGCGTTTTTTTCTAATCCTAATATCTCAAGTGCTTCTGCTTTGGATAAACTGCTACCTGTACTTCTTATATTACTATACATGTTTGTTTCATTCATTACTTTATTAAAAGCAGAAGTCATAATCTCACTCATGTTTATTATGCTATTCCTTTTCAATATTAGAAATATAAACAATGCTAGAATTGGCAATACAAATATCACACCTATTATGGAAAATATTATTAAAAAGATAAACAACATATAAATGACTTGATTTAAACAAGGTATGTCCATATTATACAAGTTAAAAGTATTTTTTTGCAAATGGTTTATTATGTTTATACAAATAGAGGAAACTCCGAATCCTAATACTTTAAAATTTATGCCAGGTGTTCCTGTCAATAATGGTAAGATTAGTGAATTTGCAGATAATATAGCAGCTGAAAATTCTCCTCTTGCAGCGGCATTGTTCAAAGTTGAACATGTGGATGGTGTGTTTTTTGGTGGTGATTTTGTGTCGGTAACAAAATCTGGTGATATTGAGTGGGATGTTTTAAAACCAGAAGTTTTGACTGTTATTATGGAGTTTCTCACACTTAATCCTGGTGATAGCACTGAAGATTTTGATGAAGAAGAAACAGAGGAATTTTTTGATGAAAAAGATGTAGAAATGGTTGGTAAAATTAAAGAGTTAATAGATGATTATGTGAAACCAGCTGTTATGCAGGATGGTGGTGATATAAAGTTTAAAGGATACAGTAATGGTATTGTATTTGTAAAATTGAGGGGAGCATGTTCAGGGTGTCCTAGTGCTTCAATTACTTTAAAAGAAGGAATATACAATATGCTAAGTTATTATATCCCAGATATACAAGGTGTAGAAAGTATTCAATAAGTGGAATTCATTATAAGAACACTTTGATTATTGTATAATCAGTAGCTGGTATTTTATTATCATACTAAATTCCTTAAATATTTTTTAATCTATTGGTAAAGCTTAAATAGGTATATCCTGTTTATATGTGAAAGTACTGTTGATGACCACTTGCAGAATAGTTTTTTGGTATGTTGATAGAACTTAAGTAAATAAATTATATATGTATAAAAGTACCATTAATGATAATTTTGTTAGTACATTTTTTATATGTACTAAACTTCTAGGATGTTTTGTTATATGTTAATCAATCTTAAATGAATAGATTCTATGTATTTACAAAAGTACTATTGCGATTTATCAATGCATGAGTTCTTTATGTTATGCTGCTGTTTTTCTAGTGTTATATTGGACTCATATATAAAAATATTTTATACTATTACTATAATTTACAAGAAGATAGTTTATTTATTGTGAGTACTTGATTTTTTTATAATGTGTTGGTGTAAAAATACTATCTTAATGATTAATGTTTTTCTGTTATATGAAATACCTCGATATTTTTTTAGTATTTATGTATAGAAGTCATATTTAATGTAGGCTGGTACATTAAATAATGATAATACTGAAGTTTTGGAGTGTTTTCAAATATGTGACTTATGTATAAAAATGCTGTTAATAATTACTTGCAGCAGAGTCTTTTTGCATTGTTATCTGGAGTTCTTAGTTTGATGGAGTGAGCTATATCTTAATAATGTATTGCTCTTGCATAAATAGTATTGGTTTTATATTCATAATTTATCTTTTCATATCACTAAGTGTAGTAGTGTTAGTGTTTATCAATTCATCAGAAGATGTTAAATCGATAAATGAGAAATTTCTTGTAGGAGTTGTATGAATTTTATATAGCTTTTTACGTTTGTTGTGTATTGCTTTTTGGATACGATTTTTGAAAGATTTTATATTTTCTTTCGCAATTTTACTAGTATAGCTTATGGCTTTTCTTGCTTTTTTTATAATGTTGCGTTTGTGAAGTTTATTGTGTGCTGTTTTTGTATGTGTACTTCCTGTACGTAAATTGCTTAGAAAGTGTTGCTTTTTTGTATTTCTAACTATGTGTGTAGTATGTTCGTATTTAGGGTAAAGCTTGATGTTGGTGATAAACTCTTTACTAGTCATTATGTTTTGTACACGTGGTTCCATGTTATTTAAAGACTTTATTAATGTGTTAATATCTTTATAAAATGGATTCCAAGATATGTTGGAATTTTGATGTATTGTCTTTAGCTGTTTAAAGAAAAATACAGTGTCACCATATGCTACGCTTTCTTTAAATGCAGATGTTATTTGTGTTAAGATGTGTGTTTTTTTTTCTAATTTTGGCTGTACGATGTAGGTGTAGATGACTTTCTTGATATTATTAATTATAGAATACCATGGATATTTTGCTGTAGAAAATTTTTCTGTTCTGTTTCGATAATCTTTTAGTATTACATGTAATTTAGTAAGTTGGTACTGTATTGAAAAAACAATGTGTTTCTTAGGGAAGAGTTCAAGGGCATGTTTCAAGTCTATGGGTGCTGTTTTCATGATGTCTTGGTACAAATATTTAATCTTTTGAGATATTGGTATGTTAAGATAATTTTTACTGTATCCGTTGGTTATTCCATGACATGTTCCTAGTGAAGTTACATCTTGTGTATTTATAGATAGTATTATTTCATTTATTATTTCCACTTTGTACTTTGTGAGATTTGAAATATCAGTTGTATATGACTGAAAGAATTCTTTTAATTCTAGGTTTATATTTGATTTAGAAATTGTTCTTCTAAATTTATTATAAAGTTTATCTTTGATTTGTTGGGTAGGGTATTGATTTATCTTTCTAAATTTGCTGAACAATTTGTCTAATGTTTTATCTATTATTTTTTGATCTTCAGGGAATATTGTTATTCCATGTGAAACTTTGTGAATTAATGCTTTAAACCATAGTTTTAATAATAGTTTGGTTTGTTCTTTGTTTTGTATGTTCTTGTATGCTTCATTAGTGTAATGTTGTATAATGTGATAATACCTGTAGTTTTCATTGTCAGTTGAAGGAACATTATAAATTTGTGGTACTATTACTAATAATAAGTTTAAAGAGTCAGTTGAATATAAAGAATTAGATGCAATTATTTCTAAGATTTCATTTATTGTTTGTGAGTATTTTCTTTGGTACATTGTTAAATAATAATGAATATATATGAATTCTCTAATACTTTAAATTAATTTGTTTTATAAAATATATTTATAATAATATAAATTAGTTAACTTGTTATGTATAATAAAAAATTAATTTATTTTGTAAAGTTTAAATAGTGCTTGAATGTTAAAATGGTTGGTTACTTGGAATGCTAATTATAAGTTTTTCAAATGATATTTTATTAATATAATTGCAGTGATATTTTGAGATTTTTAGAGTTTAAATAGGTAGTGTATTGATTACTATTGTCATTAATCAAAAAGAAATGGTATTTGAACCTGGGATAACACTCAGTCAGATTTTGAATATATGCTCCTATGATACTAACTTACCATTTGCTGTTGCAGTGAATAGAAGTTTAGTTATCAGGAGCAAATATAGCAGTACTTACTTAAATAATGGGGATGTTGTAGATATAGTGTACCCTATGCAAGGTGGATAGTTGAAGACAGTGTATCTTCTTAACATGTAAATTAGTTTGTCGTGTATAATGTGGATGAGTTGAAAGTTTTATTGATATTACAGAAGAAATTGAAAATTAATATAATTAATAAATAGAGTTGAAATATATGTTAAATTTGTATGGTGTATTGTTACAAAGTAGGTTACTGTTGGGTTCTGCTATGTATCCATCTCCTGCTGTTTTGCGTGAATCAATCAAACTTTCAGGTGCTGAAGTAGTAACTGTGTCTTTATCTAGGCAAATGCCATCTGAAAATGGTGGTAATGATTTT
The DNA here is from genome assembly GCF_004181775.1 of Ehrlichia minasensis. Classification (NCBI taxonomy): domain Bacteria; kingdom Pseudomonadati; phylum Pseudomonadota; class Alphaproteobacteria; order Rickettsiales; family Anaplasmataceae; genus Ehrlichia; species Ehrlichia minasensis. Next base: position 5,005 of record NZ_QOHL01000034.1, on the reverse strand, counting down.
TGGAATATAGTAAAAGAAAGTGGATGTCGTATTTTACCTAATACTGCTGGATGCTCTACAGTAGATGATGCAGTACTTATGTCGCAAATGGCAAGAGAGATTTTTGGTACCAATTGGATTAAATTAGAACTGATAGGGGATGAGTATACACTATACCCAGATTTAATATTGTTATGTGAAGCAACAAGAGAGTTAATTAGTCAAGGATTTGAGGTATTTCCATATTGTACTGATGACTTGATTGTATGTAAGAAATTAGTAGATTATGGATGTCGTGTGTTAATGCCAGGGCTTGCTCCAATAGGATCTGGATGTGGTGTACTCAATATGTATAATTTAAAATTGCTGAGGCATAGATTCCCAGAAATAATAATGATAGCTGACGCTGGTATAGGTAGACCATCTGATGCAGTAATGATTATGGAAATGGGCTTTGATGCTGTGCTTATTAACACTGCTGTTGCAAAGTCTATTGTTCCTCAAGATATGTCTTGTGCTTTTAAATATGCTGTAGAAGCTGGACGTATAGCTTATCATGCTGGTATCATTTATAAAAAGGACTTTGCTGTATCTAGTACACCACTTATTGATACACCTTTTTGGTGTAACACTTCTAATTAGATATTATACAATTTTTTATTTGCTTGAAAAATGCAATACTGAATTTTCTACATTAGTGTTATTGAGATGAATTATTATAGTTTTCAAATAATTTTTATAAGCATATTATTACATTGTTGAAAATGTGTTGTTGAGTGAAGTGATATATAAGAAGTCTCAATGTGTTGCTACTCAGATTGTTATTAAGTTTCTCTTATTGGTATAGCAATAGTAGTTTTATTGTTCTTAACAATTTGTTGGAACATTTATTGAACTAATACTATAAAATAGTATTTAAAAAAATTATATAAGTCTAATGTTAAATTTTGTTTGATTTTACAAATTAGTGTAGGTGATGGTTTTAATTCTATTGATACAAGTTCTTAAATTTTGAATTAGTTTTTATTATTTGTAACCTTAGGTAGTTGCGGTATACTTTTTTAATTGATTCTGGTGTGTATGCAAAAGGTTATAATAGTGTAAGGTTTGTTAGGTTGAATATTTTATTAAGTTTTTATATTAGTAATATCGTAATGTACTTTGCCAATTTACTGTAATCTTGAAGAATTTGTTGTTAAGTTTGTAATATTGTATTATGTGTTATTGAAATAGTGCTATGATGTGATATACAGAAATATAGAATTTGAATATTTTTAGACGTTTCAACTTGGTATATATAATCTAAAATGCAGTTATGTAAGACTTTGTAAAATGTTTTGTGAAGTTTGTAACCTTAAAAAAACGTTGGTGTAATGTATAATTAAAATGTTATACAGGAAGAAAGAAGAGTTATTGCGATTTTTTAATAATGCAAACTAATTTGTAATATAAAGTTTTTCATACAACCTTGCTTAATATAAATTTGATATGACTCTTTATCCTTTGAATTTTAGTTTTGCGGAGATTAAGTTTTCTGCAAATATTACATCGTGTATCTTATATCCTATTTTCTTTAGTTTTGCCTGGTACCAATCACTGTAAGATAAAGCCATGTAGAAACTGTATAATGAGTTGATTAATAAGTAATTTGGTAAGTTGATCAGATTTAATGTGGAATACATAATATAAGTGCCACTAAATACAGAAATTGAAATAAATGACAAAAGCCAGAGTTTTTTATACAGTGTAAAGAAAATTGAAAATATGAATGTCATAAATGAAAAACTATCTTTTACAAATACTATATTGTCTAATGTGTTCATTTTTTTTGGATGCTTATATATGAAAAAAGATTGCATATAAAATATGTAGTTTACTAACGTGCATTAATAGTATGATTAAAATAAAAGTTAGTAAACCTAAAAACAGTATTTTTGGGTATTAGTAATTCTGAGAGTTTAAAGTATTATGGCATTGCTTATAGAAAAGCTTGTAATAATATTTATTCTAAAATGTCTTTATTAAATGTATATTCAATTTTGGACGCTAATTTGTTTATAGTGATAATACGGATATTGAATAGTATGTTACATTGTTTGCTGTAATATTTTAGTTGCTTGATTGAATCAGTGAAATTGAAAGAATAATTTTTATGACATAGTATAGAATCTAAGGAGATCTTGATTATGATTACACGTTTTGCTCCAAGTCCAACAGGGTATCTTCATGTTGGAAATGTTCGCACTGCTTTGATCTGTTGGCTATATATTCGCAAACAGAAAGGTAAGTTCTTATTGAGATTTGATGATACTGATACTCAGAGGTCACAAGAAGAATATATTAAAGAAATAGAAAATGATTTAAAATGGTTGAACATGAATTGGGATGCTAGTTTTAGGCAATCTTCTAGATTTGATCGTTATGAAGATGTGTTTCAATATCTGTTGAAAGAAGGATTTGTGTATCCTTGTTATGAAAGTAAAGAAGAACTTGAATTTAAAAGGAAAATGAAATTAAAATCTGGATTACCACCTATTTATGATAGAAGTGCATTGAACTTAACTCAAGCAGAAAAGGATAAATATTGTGGAAGAGCTCCATATTTTAGATTTAAAATAAATCAAGATCAGTTAATAAATTGGGATGATGTGATACGTGGTAAAGTGTCTTTTAATCCTAAAAATATTAGTGATCCAATCATTAAAAGAGCTGATGGAACATATACTTATATGTTGCCATCTGTGATAGATGATATAGATTTTAATGTGACTCATATAATCCGTGGGGAAGATCATATAAGTAATACTGCGGTGCAAATACAAATGTTGGATGCTTTAAAAGCTGATGTACCGATATTTGCTCATTTATCTCTGCTGTACTCTGATGATAATAAAATATCTAAAAGGGTTGGTGGATCTAGTGTCAAGGATATGCAATTGTGTGGATTAGAGCCAATGGCTATTAATAGTTATTTTGCTAAAATAGGAACTTCTCATCCAGTAGATGTGCATATAAGTATGTTAGAGTTGATTGACTCTTTTGATATTACTGCTTTTAGCCAAGCTCCTACTAAATTTAGTATGGATGACATATTAAAGTTAAATCCTAAGGTGTTGCATAATATGTCTTTTGATGATGTGAAGAATAGGCTAAAAGAGCTTAAAGTAGATACTCCAGCTTTTTGGGATTTTGTCTGTGGAAATATAGAAAAATTTTCTGATGTTGAAGTGTGGGTAAAAATTTGTAGTAGAAACATGGTCCCTGTTATTAAGCAAGATGATAAAGACTTGATAATGTTAGCACTAAATGTGTTGCCTCAGGGAGAAGTTCATGATAGTACTTGGGATACATGGATTTCTAGTATAAAACAACAGACTGATCGTAGGGCTAAAAATTTATTTGCTCCATTGCGATTAGCATTGACTGGATTAACTACAGGTCCAGAGCTTGCTAAATTGTTACCATTGATTGGTAGAACGGAAATTGTACGTAGACTTAGTTATCCTATTACACAATAAATACAATTGTTATACAGTATATAATAATAAAAAGTGCATATAGTCTCTGAATAAATGTGTATCTTTTCTGTTGAGGGCTATAAAATATCTTTTTATTTTGTGGTAGGCATGTACTATAGGGCTGTAGCATTGTATTGTGATTGTTGATGTTAGTTGAAATAAAGTAACTTGTGTATGCACTTCTATAATGCAATAACTCTATTTTGTGACTTCAAGTGCAAAATAATTTGTTGATCGCAAAAAATACTTAATAACGGAATTGATGCTAGAAGACTGAATATTATATAAAGTGGCTGTTGATGTAGTTGATATAAAGCAACTTGTATATGCATTTCTATAATGCAGTAACTCTATTTTGTGACTTCAAGTACAAAATAATTTGTTGATCACAGAAAGTACTTAATAACAGTATTAATGCTAAAAGACTGAATGTTATAATTCGATATAGATTATCTTCCTATCCTAATGCTCCATGTAACCTGAATCCAGGATTACCTTGATTGTTCGGATCACTATGTTGACGATTATGTAGTAATGTCATTGTGGTGGCAGGTATATTCTCTAAATGAGTATCACTTTCTGTGGTTGGTGTAACTAAATCTAATGGTATTTCAGGATGGCAATTTTCAATATCAGGTCTGGTACCATGTGTCCTATAATATCTATCTGACTGTTTTATAGTGTAAAAGTAAAGACATAGCAATGCAAGCATTAGAAGACAGAGTATTATTGTAAATAATTCAGTTACGGCACTGCTAGATGTAGTGTCACTAGTGGTTGTGCTGTTTATCAGTGAATTTTCTGTAACAGTACTATTGCTAGCTACTATACTATCTACAGTAGAATTATAAACAGTAGTAACGATATTACTTAGAGTTGAACTAGAAAGGGGGGGGGGGGAATTAGTACTTTGTGCTACGTTATTCGTAAATATATTGGAAGTAGAAGTGTTTATAAATGAAGAGGTATTTGTTGTAGCAGCACCATTGCTACCTATTATATTATCTACAGTAGCATTATAAATAGTAGTAGCAATATTGTTGAACACGGAAGTAGGAGAATTGATGTTTGTATCAAAGGTTGTGTTGTTTGTAGTGGAATTAGAGATAAAGCTGTTCGTGTTAGTAGAATTTGGCATTATATGTGAGCAATTGTAAAATTATATAATTATGCTAAGACTGTTAATACTTACAATCTGTTAGTAGGTTAAACAAATAATATATTGATTGTGTGTAGCAAAAAAGTTTTTTTAAATAGTATTGTATGGTCAGATACCTTTGCATTTTTGTTTTGAGAATTATGAATGGTTATACAATTGCAGTATTGCTGTTGTGTTACTGTTAGTTGATAGAAAATAAGTTATGTGTATGTTGCACATAATAAATGTATTTAATCTATACGGAAAGCTCATGGTAAATGCATTAATGCTAAAAGACTGAATATTATATAAAGTGGCTGTTGATGTAGTTGATATAAAGTAACGTGTATATACACTTCTATAATGCAGT
>NZ_QOHL01000055.1:0-986 GCF_004181775.1 Ehrlichia minasensis | reverse complement strand
CCCCCCCCCCCCCCCCCCCCCCCCCCCCCCCCCCCCCCCCCCCCCCCCCCCCCCCCCCCCCCCCCCCCCCAAATTTATCTTCTATGCCTTCAACATTTTTCCTCTTTACTTATACCCAGACATTAGAAGATAGCACTCCCACAGAAAATGCACTTTCAAATATTTTATTTATTACCAACCTTATATAATATATTAAATTTCTCTTACAAAAATCACTAATACTTTATACCAAAACATATATTCTAGCTTGTATTTGCTTCACATTTCCACTACTGTTAATTTATTTTCACTATTTTAGGTGTAATATGAATTGCAAAAAAATTTTTATAACAACTGCATTAATGTCATTAATGTACTCTCTGCCAAACTTATCTTTTTCTGATACAATACAAGATGGCAAAATAAACGGAAATTTCTACATCAGTGGAAAGTATGTGCCAAGTGTTTCGCATTTTGGTGTTTTTTCTGCTACAGAAGAAAAAGTGAGTACTGTAGAACTATATGGACTAAAACCAGACTGGGGTGGTAGACAACAAACATCACATACAGATACAGATTTTAACAATAAAGGTTACTCATTTAAATATGAAAATAACCCATTTTTAGGCTTTGCAGGAGCTATTGGTTATTCAATGTATGGTCCAAGAATAGAACTTGAAGTTCTATACGAAGCATTCGAAGTTAAAAATCAAAATAACTGTAAGAATGATGGCCATAAGTATTGCGCATTATGTCAAACTGGCACACAACAAAACGCTCAACAACAAAAATATGTTCTGTTAAAGAATGAAGGACTAACTGATATATCATTTATGATAAACGCATGCTATGACATCGTAACAGATGGAATACCTTTCTCTCCTTATGTATGTGCAGGTGTTGGTACCGACTTAGTTTCTATGTTTGATGCCATAAACCCTAAGATTTCTTATCAAGGAAAATTAGGACTAAGTTATCCTATCAACCCAGAAGCATCTGTTTTTATT
>NZ_QOHL01000033.1:0-9484 GCF_004181775.1 Ehrlichia minasensis | reverse complement strand
AATGCATCATTAGACTTGTAAATACAGTACTTGCAAACTATTTTTATTCGAATGATTATAAGAACTTTTTTACATACACAGAAAAATATATTTTTTAGAACAATATAAAATTAAAAACATACAGTACATACTCTTATCAACTACATGTTCTATAGTAGACTTTCTAATGCATCATTAGACTTGTAAATACAGTACTTGCAAACTATTTTTATTCGAATGATTATAAGAACTTTTTTACATACACAGAAAAATATATTTTTTAGAACAATATAAAATCAAATACATATAGCACATACTCTTATCAACCACATGTTCTATAGTAGACTTTCCAATGCATCATTAGACTTGCAAATACAGTACTTGCAAACTATTCTTATTCGAATGATTATAAGAACTTTCTTACATACACAGAAAAATATATTTTTTAGAACATATAAAATTAAAGACATATAGTACATATTCTTATCTACCACATGCTCTATAGTATCACTCCTTAATGCATAAATATTAGATTTTTGTGGCACAATACATAGTGTCTTTAATCATTAGATGAATTCTTAAAACAAGACTATCATTCTTGCAAACATATGTACTTTATCGCAATACAGACATAAAGATATGCAGAATATATAGTCAATGCAGCCGCAAAATATAGTATCACTTCACCAATATACAATATCAAACTATCATTTAACATTAACATAGCAATAGCAGCCATTTGTATAAATGTTTTGATTTTTCCCAACTTAATCACTGGCAGTTCAACATTCATGGAAATCAAAAATTCTCTTAACCCAGAAATTAAAATTTCTCTACAAATTATCACTACCACAGGAATAATAGTCACACCTGTGATTTTACCAATGTAAATTAACATAATTACAGTCGCAGCAACAATTAGCTTGTCTGCAATTGGATCAAACAATTTCCCAAATTTAGATTGTGTTTTCCATATACGTGCCAAGTAACCATCAAAGAAATCTGTAACACATGCAAAAACAAAGATAATAAATGCTATATAATTTGAATTATTATCACCAATATAAAAGCTATACACTATTGCAGGAATTGCAAATACTCTCAATATAGTTAACAAATTAGGTAAAGTTCTTCTAAAATCATCAACCATAATGCATAATATCCTATATCCCACCCTATAATAATGATAATCTCAATAACTTCAATATTTATATTAAAGTTATATATTGCTTGAGTATATAACATCAAATATACAGTATCTAAATAACAAACACTACTTGTATTCTATGAGTTATTTTCATTCATGTACTTTATACTAACATAATGTACTAATGTTGCCTTATTAAATTTAATATTAATTATATCCAGAATAAGATTAAATATTCTTGAGTATTTTAACAGTAGATTTATAATTCAGCTTTTAGTAAGGTTGTTTACACCAATGCTCAATGTTAATACCTATAACTTAAAATTGTGTCATAAGTGGCTGGTGCTAGGTGTATCTGCCTTAGGAATATCTGGACTTTTATCTATATTTGTCATATTGCTTAGACTCCCCATATCAAAATCTTTCATCTTGGATGTAGATAAAGTTTTCGATACGTCACTAGTAATACATGTCAACCTATCAGTATTAGTATGGGCATCCTCTATTGTCTCCATAATCTCAAGTTTGATGATTTCCACTCACAAGTATTCAAAATGCTTCACATATTTGTGTTATCTTGCATTTATTGGTACACTTTTAATGGTGATATCCGTATTCCTCCCCAATGCAGAACCAATAAAAAACAACTATGTACCTGTTATCAATAACACATGCTTTCTATCAGGATTAATAATATTCATTGCAAGCATACTTTTTTATTCAATATTATCAACTAAATCTCACAATTTAAAAATCCACCAAGATGTTGCATTAGGAGTTCAAGGTATTTCAATAATATTCATATGTGCTGTCCTATGCTTTACAATGTCTTATTATACAATACACAAAAACAATTACTTTTCTATAATATCATTCTATGAAAACGTATTTTGGGGAGGAGGACATATACTACAAATGGCTTTTAGTCAAGCATTACTAATAGTGTATCTAATCATGCTTGGAACAAATAATAAACTACTCAATAAAAACTTAATCAATACTATATTTATAATCAACACTTTATCTACTGTTATAGGACCAATAGTATACATATATCACCCATCTGATTCTCAATTTGCCATAGACTTTTTCATATGGCATATGCGTACTCTTGGAGGAATAATTCCTATATTTGTTTTCATATTAACACTATTTAATTTAAAAACATTATTAAAGAATCATTATCATAGTCTAATATGCACAACATTACTATTTAGCTATGGCGGTATACTAGGCATATTGACTATCCATGGAAATGTAACAATACCTGCACACTACCATGGATCTATTGTTGGTATGACTCTTGCATTTATGGGATTTATTTATTGGCTCTTACCAAAATTAAATTTTGGAAATACAAACAACTTTTATACTAACTTACAAATATATGTATATAGCTTAGGACAATTCTTACATATAACCGGATTAGAATGGTTAGGTGGATATGGAGCCTTACGAAAAGTAGCATATTTACCTGATACAGCATCAAAGATTGCAAAACACTGCTTCACACTTGGTGGTCTCATGGCAATAATTGGTGGGTGCATGTTTGTAGTCATAGTACTATTACAAATTTGCAAAAAAAAATCTAACGATGCATCATAAATTACCAATAGTAAATCAGTGTATACGCTTTATTCAAAAACATTCCTAAAATATTATTGCTATCAATACATTACCTTCCAGATTATTTACAGTAGTATAGATATCTTATCAACCATATCAAAACTAACAAATTACTGCAGCTACCCCTCATTAAATAAGTTCTAGAATACTATATAAATTTACATTAAATACATCAGTCTACAGACTAGTGCAATAACACGAATATATTACGTATATCAAAACACACAGTAAATCAGGTACTACACTAAGAAATTTTCAATTACTTGTGCAATACTTTATATCAAATATAAAATAACTTATTAAAAATCTAACATACAAGATCTATATACTATCCCAAATATTATTTACAATAGCACAAGTATACATACCCTACCAACCATATCAAAGCCAACAAGTACCAAGTAATAATATATTCAAGATGATCATTTCTAACTTTTAGTGGAACATTAGGGTTGATAGCATCAAAAGTATTATCAGCCCATATTACACAACTTTCTAAAGGTATATTAATTTGCTTCATCATACTCTCTATATCAAACCAAAACCAAATATTAGCATCAACATCATTTTTAACAAACCATCCTACTTTTTTATTACTATCACATGATAAAATTCCTTGAATACTAAGTAAATTTGTATCAAAAAGCTCAAACTTATCTTCTTTATTCAATACCGTACCTTTATTAACTAATATATATCTACCATCACTTAAATGAAACGGTTGCAATAAGTAATAACCTAATGTTTTAGCAAAAACAAAAAATTTATAATTATTGTCAAAAATTCCATTCACACTCACATGTTTATAATTCTGTTTTACTATATCATGATTCTCTAATTTAGAAGGTGGATCTTGCATACTATGTATGATGTTAATTTTCTCTTTCAATCTAAATATTTGCCATGTACCAAGCAAGACCATTGTAGAAAATGGCAGAACAAAAATTATAAGCAATTTTAACCACATGATATTAATTATCCATTATCAATCTGCAAGTAAGCTACTACACCAGATGTAATATTTACACTGTAAATAAAACATTTTTATGAGAATTATAAAATAAAATATCAACCTATTTTTATGATATATAATAACAAAATATAGATATCCAACACAAGAAATCACTTACAACTTATTATCAGTAATATAATTTCAAGTATATTATCCGTTATTTGATAATGAAGCTAAGATACATAAGAAAAGTTACATAAGTATGTTATGTCAAAAATTAAGTACAGCACAAACTTTTAATACCTAATATGCAATAAAAAATATATAATTAAGAAACTAACATTAACAATTTTATGACACTTATTACTTATAATCAGCTATATTACATTATCAGATTATACAAATATAATATGAAGCATTACATAAAATACAATTTTACAGTTCTAATAATATGTGCTTTATTCTTCAACGCTAATATATGTCATGCTAATGCAACAAATCAAAATCAACAACAAGATGACACTACAAACCAAGAAAACTTCTTTACTGTGAAACGTACATCACTTACCAAAGAAGATTTTGTAAGTTTTATAGTAAAATGCCATGCTAAAGGCATACCTTTAGATTTTAGAAAAGAGTTTGGCAATAATTTATCTGGAGCAGACTTTAGTGATTTAGACCTTCGAGGGTCAGTCTTCAATAATGTTAATCTATTACATGCAAATTTTACAAGAGCTAACTTATCTAGTTCTACTTTCACAGATACCAATATGCAAGGAGCATCATTCATAAATGCCAATTTAAGCAGATCTAATATAAAAAATTCAAATCTAAATTTTGCAAACTTTACATCTGCAGACTTACAAAAAACTATAATTACACAAGCAAAGATCAACAACACAAACTTTAGTGATGTAGACATGCGCTTTTCTATTTTGACAGAAATAGATGGCTCATTTGCAAACTTTTCTGAAGCAGAGCTAACATTAGTTTCAATACTTAATTCTAGAATAGAAAAAACAAATTTTCATGACATTGAAGGTGAAAGTATATTAATTCAAAATTGTAACTTATCAGATTCAAATTTTTTTGGAGCAAACTTACACAACTCAAAAATCCAATTTTCTAACCTAACAAATACAATCTTGTATGGAGTAAATTTGGATTCATCAGATGCAACAGGCAGCAATTTAAGTCACAGTAACATGGAAGTATCAAACATCTCCTTTGCAAATTTCCAGAATGCTGACTTAAGTCATACAAACATGCACCTTGTAGATGCGTATTATACCAACCTAAATAATACAAACTTACACAAAGTATGCATGAGTAATGGAACACTAGTTGGTGTAAATTTAAAAAATTCTACACTATCCAACGTAGATCTAAGTAACGCAAACTTAATCAATGCCATCATGGAAGAATCAGATATGCAAGAAGTTCTATTCAATAACACCCATGTTACAAAATCAAATATGAAGTATGCTATCTTAAATAATACAACTATCAACAACACAGTTTTCCTAAACTCAGACCTTACAATGACATCAATAAGAAACGCAAAATGGCATAACTCCAGTATTTATTCAAGCAAACTCACTTCCGCAATTATAGATCATAATACCATTAAAAACAGTACATATGATAAAGTAACTGCAACAAATACAATATGGTCTAACTCAACAATAGAAAACAGTAATATTAGTCACACCAACCTTGACTTTTCAACATTTAACAAGAATAAAATACATAAAGTTAGCTTTTTCAGCAATCATTTAGAATCTGCCAAGATAGAAAATTCAAATATAACTGGATCAAGCATTTATAAAAATATTCTAACTAATTTTGTAACCAACAATTGTGACACTGAAAACACAATAATGATTGAGAACAAAAACTTTATTTTAACAGAACTTCCTAAAACAGCAATTACATCTCTTAAATCTTTACAGAACACTATAACAAATAATAAAAAATTTGATGTCAATTTTTCCAATTTTGATTTTAGAAAAATTAACTTGAATAATTCAAATTTTTCAAGTTCTATATTAAAGAACGCAAATTTTTCAGGTTTAAAATTAGAAAATGTCAACTTTTCCTTTGCAGATTTACAATCTTCTCATTTTAAGAATTCACAACTTAAAAATGTAGATTTTTCTAATGCAAACTTAGAAAACGCAGATTTATCACATAGTAAATTAAATGAAGTCAATACATATAAAACAAACTTAAGAAATGTAAAAACAGATCTCACTAACTGAAATAAAAAAATCTATCAATACTTATTAACTAAATAAAGCTAAGATTTTAGCGGAGTTATATAATTGTAAACCAAAACTATCCAACTTTTACATAACAAACAAAAAAGTATTGTAAATATATCTACTTAAAAGTAACACAATACAAGTTAAGATATAATCTAACTTTAAATATTGTACTTAAAAAGTTATTGTATCATGAGAAGAAACATGATTATCATATAAAAAAACAGTTAAATATCAGGATTTTATGCTTATAATCCACCATATAATTAAGAAGTATACATATAGATTACAATAATACACAACAACACTAATTTACCCAGTGCTATTTACACTTTTTTAGCACAAAATGAATATTGCACTATAAGTATTATAGTATACATAATCACCAACAACGAAAACATTTAAAAATTGTATCATCTAAATCAATTTCATTTACAGTAAGCATTAAATCTTTTCATTATCATACAAATACATTTAACATATTATGGAAGTTAAAGATATATTAATAGTTAACTATCACATTATTTAAAATCATCCTATTTAACGCTACAATATTAGTAAAACTTAAAATATACTGAAGGCTTATATATCATCAATGATTGGTAACCTAGCATGATGTGCAATATCAAGAAATGTAAACCTTTGCCTAGTAACAAATGCAAGCTCTATAACCTTACTATACTTACTAGTGTTCCACCCAATATGTTCTGGTTTATTAGGACATCCTATATTAACTAGCATTTCCTTAATTAATAAATCAGACAATACCTTTTCTCTAATATTTTCAACAACAAAAGACCACTTATCACTTATTAGGCTGTTTAAGTAATCTGCTCTTTGCTGATTAATAAATTTCTTCTCTAATATATCACAAAACTCCTCAGCATATTGTATATGAAAATATTGTTTCACGTTTTGAGCATTTATCAATGTAGGATAAAGTTTCGGTACCACTTTCAAAATTCTATGCTGTAAACACGCCATGGTGATAGTACTTACACCAATAAATTCACCATGGAAGAAAGACATATCACTTTGCAAAAGCTCTATTGTATGTGCAACCATATGTTCACCCTGACTAGCAGATTGGCTCCCTCCCACAATAAACATACCTAACCCTGACAGAAGCAAAGCTTGCATTAAAACCATAATACTATATTCATCACGTCTTATTAATCCCAAGTGATCAACAATCAATGCACTTTCACTTTCTTTACTGATTAAAAACGGCAATTCAGTATATTCACTTCCTAACAATAAATGTGACAACAACCAATCTGCTTGCACTGTAGATCTACAAATAAAATCAGCAAAACCACTTACTATTAATCTTTTTGGAGCATTGACAATAATATCAACATCTAAATATATTGCTTTAGGTAAATGAGATTGTAGTGATTGTTTATACCCATTGTTTAGTATTATAGATGCATTAGATGATGTATATCCATTCATGGAAGGAGCAGTAGGAAATGAGATATAACTCTTATTTGTCACATAACTCACATATTTACAAATATCATTAATTGTACCACTACCAAAGGATACCAAAACATCTGAATCTTGTGATTTCTCCTTAACTAATTCTACTAGTTTTTGAGAAGCAGAAGCTAAATACGGTATTATTAAATGCTCAAAACCATTCAACACAGATTTACTCAACAGAGGTGCAATATTAACGTCCGTTACAATAAAACCATTATTACCATATTGTTTAACTATATCACATATGTCATTACTTATTCCTCTACCAATATGTATACTCTTTATAGTATTAACTACTGATTCCAACCCACAAAAATTTTCATCAATCAAAATCTGCTTTAGAAATTCATTATACATAATAAGAAACAAGGAATGTGTCAGCTATTTATATTATCTAATAAACTAGTAACACAAAAAACATTTTATTTACTAAAGTACATATCAACCTATGATTTACATCTTTTTTATAGAATCAACTCTATCAACAAACTACACAACTATATAGAACTGTCAATTATTATATAATATACATCTACAAACACTAGTTCCATACAGTAACATATTATACAAAGTAACAAGATTAAAGTAATTGATTAAAAACATACATCTATGCAGACCATATCAGTATACTTCTACTTATTTCTGAAATCCTATCATTTATAACACAATACTATAATTTCATTTTACCAAATAAATATACATGAACTTACAAAACCATATATAATTCTTTACAGCAGTGTAACTCTAATTGACTAACTTTTTGCAGTTGATATGATTAAATACAAATAATTCTTATTAACAATATTGTGTTTGTACGGAGCATAAATGTCAGCAAGCCCACTAGATCAATTTAAAATTCTGACTATATTTAAGTTACCTAACGTTGCCGGGTATAACATAGATTTTACCAATGCATCATTGTTTATGGTACTATCGACAATTTCGGTCGCACTATTTTGCTACATTGGATTAAAGAAAGAAAGTATCATCCCAAATGGAATACAATCAATTGTTGAATTTATCTATGAGTTTATTGCATCAACAATAGAAAGTAATGTAGGAAAAGAAGGATTACAATATATTCCACTGGTCTTTACAGTATTCATGTTTATTGCAACATGTAATTTATTAGGAATCCTACCATCAGGATTTACTGCTACCAGTCATATTGCAGTAACATTTGCAATATCCATGGTAGTGTTTGTTAGCGTCACAATCATAGGATTTAAACATCAAGGAGTTCATTTCTTACGTATATTATTACCAAAAGGTACCCCAGGTTGGTTAGCTCCAATGATGGTATTTATTGAATTATTTGCATATTGTGCACGGCCTGTAAGCTTATCAATACGTCTCGCTGCTAATATGATAGCAGGACATACTATAATTAAAGTAATTGCAGGATTTGTAGTAAAAATGAATATATTTCTCACCCCTTTACCTATGATATTTATCATTATTCTAATTGGATTTGAAATATTCGTTGCAATATTACAAGCATACATATTTACAGTATTAACTTGTGTATATCTATCAGATGCAGTTAAAGAACACTAAAAAGTTAATATGCTTTGCTGACATAAAATAATAATAGCAAGTACTTAATAGTAACAGCAACTATACACCTTCTCATTTGCGTTTTTTATTAACACTTCATTAGATTTGAGATATCTTAACATTCACAGTATTAATTTGTGTACACCCACAAAACCAAATCCGTAAACTCTTATAATATGATTTGCTACTACAAAATGATAACAAAATATACTTAATTAATAAGCAGTATGCAATAAATATAGAATACATTCTTTACATTTTACTTATAACTTTTTAAATATGCTGTAACCTTCACGCATGCATGTTCATAATATTAACTTGCGTATACTAACTAGACCGAGCCAATAAATTCTCATAAACTACTATACCTCACTGCCAAACAATAACAGGACATATCAAAAGCAACAGCGTCAAAACAATGTATACATCATTACTATTTTATCTATAATTTTTACCTGGTGAAACATTACTACA
>NZ_QOHL01000032.1:0-9927 GCF_004181775.1 Ehrlichia minasensis | reverse complement strand
ACAGTACCAATTTTACATACAAACTAATATCTCACTATATCATGAGTTAAGCAATAGATAGTTACATCATTACTATCCACAATGATTAATCAACATAAACACTACAAGTTAAAATCCATCCAACACTACTAATTCTCTATAATATTAAAGTACCAATGCTACATAAAAATTATATCTCTTCATTATCTATTAATAACTCTATCTACACCATTGCACTCTTGTAAGTTAAAATTGTTGAGTTATTTTTTTATAAAGTATGAGTTTTTAATAAATTCACATTTGTATTTTTGCTAAGATTTTTCATTTTGTTTAGATTATATAGCACCTTCTAGCATATGTGTAATCCAGCACAGCACACTATGAATTTTGCATCAATCCTTATCTGTTAATCCTACATTTTAGAAATACATACAATAACAAAAATCACATAGCTTTAAAAACCTACAATAATAGTTGTACACAATCTAAATTGCAGCTGATTTACGCACCACCAATAAATTCAACATAGAATGCATAAACCAAATTAGACTGAAATTAACTTAATATACCACAATTTTATAAATCAAATAGCTTCACTGTAGAACAATTGTAATGACTCCTTTGATGTAGCTATATTTTCATCAAGTTGCACTTGATTTAATGCTATTAATTTTACAGCTTTAGGATAACAAATATATTCCATCTGTAAAATCCTACTAGAAAGATCTGCAACAGTATCTGATGAAAATACAGGAACTGCTGCCTGTATAATAATAGGCCCTCCATCAACTTCTGGATATACATAATGTACTGTACACCCTGCAATTTTAACTCCAGCCTTCAATGCTTGAGCCTGCGCATTCAACCCTTTAAAGGATGGTAAAAGTGAAGGATGTATATTAATAACTTTATGAAGCCACTTATTAATAAATTTTTCAGGCACAATACTCATAAACCCTGCAAGACAGACCAAATCTACTTTATGTTCTTTAAGTATACCATCAATAGCATCAAAATCTAACGGACGACCTTGAACTACAAAAGTCTTAATATTGTTCTTTTGTGCAATCAATAAACCATTTGCATTAGGATTATTTGAAATCACACAAGATACTTCAGCAGGAAAATCATCTTGCATACAAGCATTAATTAATGCATGCATATTAGAACCCCTACCTGAAATCAAAATGCCCAATTTAAGCAGTACCATATAACAAAGCTATTCTAAAGTTAATTATGTATAAACATTACCACAAAACAAAGCAAAATGCCTTATTTTTAAATTATAGAAATAAATAAAAATCTCTATAACCTCTACAATATTTATTAAACCAGGATATCATTTTTAACGAGCATCATAGTATTTTAGCATCAATCTATTTAGTAACCTTACACCAAAACCAGTAGCACCTTTAGGACATATTTCATTACCTTCATTATCCCATGCCATACCAGCAATATCTAAATGTACCCAAGGTGTCTTATTTACAAATCTTTGTAAAAACTGTGCAGCAGTAATGCTATCAGCACCATATCCTTTTGTTGAAATATTTTGCATATCAGCAATTGATGAATTGATAAGCTTATCGTAAGCATCATCTAAAGGTAATCTCCATAACTTCTCACCAGCTTCATTACCTGCAACAATCAACTGATTAGCAATAGCATCATCATTTGAAAAAAGCCCAGCATACTGATTATTTCCCAAAGCCACAACAACAGCACCAGTTAATGTAGCCAAGTCTATCATTAATTTTGGAGCAAACATTTTTTGAGTATACCACAAAGCATCAGCCAAAACTAATCTACCTTCTGCATCAGTATTCAACACTTCAATAGTTTGGCCAGACATTGAAGTAACAATATCACCAGGTCTTTGAGCATCACCACCAACAGCATTTTCAACCAATCCTACAACACCAACAGCATTAACTTTTGCTTTTCTGGCTGCAAGAGTACGCATAATACCAACAACAGCAGCAGAACCAGCCATATCATACTTCATATCCCACATACCTTTAGAAGGTTTTAAAGATATACCACCAGTATCAAAAGTAACACCTTTTCCAACAAATGCTACAGGGGGTTCTGTTTCTTTTCCTCCATTCCACTTCATTACTACAAGTCTAGATTTTTTAGCACTACCTTGCCCTACACCTAGAAGCGCCATCATCTGATTTGATTTCATGTAATTTTCATCAAAGATCTCAACTTTAACATCTACCTTACTCAATTCTTCATATATCATCTGAGCATAAGTTTCCGGATAAAGAATATTAGGAGGTTCTGAAACAAAAGAACGAGCTAAAAATATTGATTCACCTTCAGCTTTTAAATCATCAAATAGAGCAGAGGTTTTTTGAGGGTTATTTTTTGAAAAGAATGTTAATTTACTTACATAAGTTGCATTATCATCTCTTTTTTGCACAAAATACTTATCAAAATTAAAACTACGTAAAAATGCCCCATAAGCAATATTAGCCATAACATCACTATCATGACTGCTTATAATGGAAGCCTCTGATATTTTCATTCTATTAAGTTCAGAATATATTATACCACCAATCTTTAAAGACTTTTCTTCATCAAACTCTTCAGCTTTACCTAACCCTACTACTATTATCATAGGGTAATTCTCACCTAACCCAACAATTGGTAATACTTCAGCAAATTTGCCATTAAAAGACTTATTATCTTCTACGATTTTCACGATATTTTCACGCTGATCAACCAAGGCATTATAATCTTCTAGGTGATTGCTACCTTCAAAAATACCAACAACTACTGCTGTTGTTTTTAACAACAAAGATACTCCCGGCATCAAACTTGAAAATGATATATCTATCATGGCAAACCTAAATTAGTATTATTAACGCACTTTCAATCTAATCCTTTTTATAAGCTTTGCAAGAAAAATATTAATAATTCTGATATAATACAATAGTTAATTCCTTATAAATTCTATACAATCTTATATACATTATTCCCACAATTTCACATTATGAAACAGACACAACATTCACTTTCACAGTACTTATATACAATGGCAAATATTTATAAAATCAAACTCTCCAAAATAATCAAATCTACCATTAATAGACTAATACTGATTACCCATTTCATAAATAATTAATAAAAGTTTTCTCAGCAATTACAATATTTAGCATTTATATATTGCCGCAATAGAAATTATATGGATAATCTGTAAAATTAAGTTAAATTATAATCAAAATTAAATATTAATCTTATTGATAACTCGAAGATTTAAATTATGGTAATGAGATGAACTATTTCGTAAAATTATTGTTGTGTTTGCTTATAAGTACTGCATATACACGCAACGCACTAGCAGTTGATCCAGTTCTTGTTAATTGTAAAAAAACCCCTGAAATCTACGACATCAGCAATAAGCCAGGTAATTTTCCTTTATCAAATAACCTACGTCGTAAAACCGGTACACCATTAACAGCCGATGGAGAATTGATATATATTGTAGGCAGAGTTACCGATGAAAACTGCATACCCATAGCAAACGCTAATGTATTTATCTGGCATACTAATGCACATGGAATATATCAAGACAATCAAGGTCATAGTGGTAAATCAGAACTTATCTTAGAAGAATTAGATATGTATGATTACAACTTTAGCGGATCAGGAAAATCAGTAACTGATAACCTAGGAAATTATAGTTTTATAACTATTGTCCCTGGTACTAATATTCAAAACAAAATCCCTCGTATACATTTTACTTTACAGCACTCAGAATTTCCTGAATTTAACACAACAATGTTTTTTCCAGAATATAACAATTCAACAGACCAACAATTTAAAAATATTGATCCAAATCTAAATGACAGGTTAGTAGCACGATATACCAAGAATGCACTCGGTATAAAAACTTATCATTTTAACATTACAATAGCAGGAAAAACGAATTACAAGTCTTACAAATAACGACAAATTCACTTGAAATAGTGATAAAACATTAGTAATATACCCTAATGTTATAGTTTAATACTACTGCATGTAATACACAAACTTATAAGTATACAAAAGCTACTAATGAAGCTTCCTGCAAAGTGATCGATGTACTTCTAACAGCAGCTTTCATAGTTATCTATTATCTAAATCATTAAGTTTCACACAAGTTTATAAGTTTACAACTACAAAATGTTGTACTATACTTTATTTTTTACTTTAAAATTTTATACAGTCCTGTAATTAAATTTAGATTTACACAATACATATACTTTATACTAATTAGCTAATTACATATGACCTTTATAAGTACTATTACACTTATAAATTCATAAATATAGATGTCAGTAGATCAATGATTTAAACATACTTTAAGCATTACCAAATTCACTTGCAGCACTATATAAATCATCTAACTATAAAATTTTAATATTTCACAGAGAAAAAATTTATAGCAATAACATCTAGATCATAACTTTTTATCAAAACACACACCTGATTTTTCAATATAACTTTATGCTACAAACCAATATTAAGTGTAAATCTTACTCAAAGTAATTTGCAATATTAAAAATCATACACGAAATAAAACATTAACATGTTCCTTCAATCAATTGCAAACATTACTATGAATATTGATAGAGTATTTATACATTCATACACCTTAAAACACATTTATCTACCATAGAAAAAATACAATGTATTTCAAGAACATCTAGTACTAACACATTAAAAAACTCATAAAACTACTTCACTTAAATGCAACAGCATAATAAATATTCATCATTGCATAGATAATAGAATTAATATACCAGACTCATTAATTTGATATAGAAATTCCTTAATGATTCTAAATACGGGTTTGCAAGAAACAATTTTATTTATAGAATATCATCTATATTATCAAATGATCATTTGATAAATCTAGTACAGACTTATTGAATCTATCAATAAGAATTTCCTATATATTTTGATTCATACCTAGACAACTAAAATCATACAATCCCTTATAATAATTTACACAATTAAATCATTATAACAAACTCACTAAAAATTTATATTACATATTAAGAAGCACATACCACATATAATATTTATAGAAATACAATACAGAAAAATTAAATAATCTTTATAGCAATTATATTTAACTAACTACTAGTTGATCAATCTATTGCAAGCCTACCTGACCCATTAAGAAACATATAGCCAGCAGCGAATAACATTACAATTACACACACAATAAGTATATACCATAATTTCACAGAATTTCTTGTCTATTCTGAAAAATTAAACAATACTTACCACACACATTCTCTACAACTTATTAGTAACCAAATCATTAGTTGATTAATTTATCCTTAGTCTATTTGAACAATTAAGCATACATACAATAACTTATAGAATATACCATAGTTTCACAGTACTGCTGATTTATTCTGATATATATACTGAAAAACTAAGTAACCCTTACCACACATACTATCTATAACTTATTAATAACTAAATCATCCCCTAATACATCTACTTCAAGTTTATTCCCTTCATTAACTTGATTTGCAAGAATTAACTTTGCTAAATTATTCTGTATCCTTTGTTGTATCAATCTTTTTAAAGGCCTTGCTCCATATAAAGCATCATAACCATTATCTATCAACCAAGATTTTGCTTTTAAGGACAAACTAATTTCTAATTTTTTCTGTGCAACAATTTTTTGCAATATAGAAAATTGTACATCTATAATCTTCTCTATATGCGCTTTAGTTAATTTATGGAATATAATAATTTCATCTAACCTATTGAGAAATTCTAGACGAAAATGATGTTGTAATACACTAGACATAGACTTCTTGACTGATTCTTCATCTGCATCTTCCTCAATATTGATTAATATTTCCTGCCCTAAGTTTGATGTTAAAACTAATATTGTATTACGGAAATCAACTAATTTTCCATGATTATCCGTTAAGCGACCTTCATCTAATACTTGCAATAAAATATTGAAAATATCTCCATGTGCTTTTTCTATCTCATCAAAAAGTATTACTTGATAAGGCCTCCTTCTAACAGCTTCAGTTAACATACCTCCTTGGTCATATCCTACATACCCTGGTGGCGCACCTATTAATCTAGACACAGTATGCTTTTCCATAAACTCTGACATATCAAATCTTAAAAGAGCAGATTTATCACAGAATAAAAATTCAGCTAATGTTTTAACTAATTCTGTTTTTCCTACCCCAGTAGGTCCAAGAAATAAAAAAGATCCTAAAGGCTTATTAGCATCTTGCACACCTGCACGTGATCTTCTAACAGCATCACTTACTGCTTTAATAGCACTTTCTTGCCCAATAACTGTTTTTCCTATTTCCTCTTCCATACGTAGTAACTTTTCTCTTTCACTACTCATCATGTTTTCAATAGGAATACCTGTCCATCTCGATACAATATTTGCTATATCATCTTCTGTAACTTCCCTTTTCAACATGTTACTACTAGGCTTCTCACATTTTTTCAATTCCTTTTCAAGTTCAGGTATAATTCCATACATTAATTCACCAGCCTTTGCTAAATTACCAGATCTTTGAGCTTTTTCTAAATCGCTTCTTGCATTATCCAACTTTTCTGCACACTCCTGCATCTTTAATATCTTGATTTTTTCAGCTTGCCATTTACTATTTAATTCTGATACTTGAATATTTAATCTATTTAACTCCTCATTTAACTTTACTAACCGTTGTTTTGAAGATTCAGTATTTTCCTTCTCTAAAACTCCTGCTTCAATTTTTAATTGAATAATTTTCCTATCCAACTCATCAATTATTTCAGGTTTACTATCAATTTCTATTCTTGCACGACTTGCTGCTTCATCAATTAAATCTATAGCCTTATCTGGTAAAAATCTATCAGTAATATAACGGTTTGACAAAGTTGACGCTGCAATTATCGCACTATCCATAATTCTAATACCATGGTGTATTTCATACTTTTCCTTTAAGCCACGTAAAATAGATATTGTATCATTAACAGTAGGCTCAGAAATAAATACAGGTTGAAATCTTCTAGCTAATGCTGCATCTTTTTCTATATGCTGTCTATATTCATCCAACGTCGTTGCACCTATACAATGTATTTCACCTCTTGCCAATGCTGGTTTTAATAGATTAGATGCATCCATCGCGCCATCAGTAGCACCTGCACCAACTAAAGTATGTAATTCATCAATAAACAATATAACAGCACCATTAGATGCTATTATTTCATTAATCACAGCTTTTAATCTTTCCTCAAACTCACCTCGATATTTTGTACCGGCAACAAGCATTCCAAGATCCAATGCCATAATCTTCGCATTTCTCAACCCAACAGGAACATCACCTATTACAACACGTTGTGCTAGTCCTTCAATAACTGCTGTCTTACCAACTCCAGGATCCCCAATTAATACAGGATTATTTTTTGTCCTACGTGATAAAACCTGCATTGTACGTCTAATTTCCTCATCTCTTCCAATTACCGGATCAAGTTTTCCAGCAATAGCAGCTTCAGTAATATCTTTAGCATATTTTTTTAGAGCATTAAATTTTTGCTCAGAGTTAACACTATCAGCTTTAGTTCCATTACGCATATTTAATATTAATGACTCCAATTTTACTGGAGTTACTCCATGCGAAATTAATATCTTACAAACATTACTATCCTTAACTACGGCAAGAGCTTGCAACAATCGCTCTACAGTAACATAAGTATCTTGATTCCTTTTTGCTAAACTAATCGCCTCCTCTAAAACTTGCGCCATTTCTCTTGATAGATGTATATGACCACTACCACTCACAACAGGTAATTTATTCAAAGAAAGCTTCACATCATTGTATATCTTATCAATATCACATCCACATGAAGTCAACAATAATTCAACAAGTTCATCTTTCTCATCCAACATTACTTTAAGCAAATGTTCTGGTACCAAAGATTGATGCCCTAATGCAACTGCTGCAGTTTGTGATTGCATGATTAAATTCTTTGACACATCAGTAAACTTATTGAGATCCATAATTAGCTTCACGTTAAATTATCTAACCTACTATATAAACATCATTTACAAAAATTAAAGAGATGTATATCAATTCATTGATAAAATTTTTTTTATTAATAATTATATACCAATAGTATCATCATTAATTAACCTAATGTATTATTTTATTTGTTAGCAACAATATTTCTCACAATACTTACATTAGAAAAAATGTACATCAACTTATGGTAAAAATAATCTAACATAATATTGCTTTATAATTTAACACTAGCTAGCTATATATTCCACTGTTTTGCTTGCCAACTCAACTCATACTGCTTATCATCTGAGCATAAAGAAATTATGGGACATTGTATGGAAAAACAATTAGCAGGTAAAGTAGCAATAATTACAGGTGCTTCTGGAAATATTGGATCAGCCATTGCAAAAAGATTTGCTAAAGAAGGAGCCTGCATTATTCTAATAGCTAAAAATATCAACAAACTTAACGCTATATACGATTCTATACAAGAATCAGGAGGAGACGCAATGCTAGCAGCAGTTGATCTTCAGGATTTCGATACAATAAAAAATTTTGCAATGTCTATAGGAACAAAGTTTAAAAGTATAGATATACTAGTCTTAAACGCAGCAATAGTGGGAGACCTCAGTCCACTACAAGATTATGAATACGATCTCTGTAAAAGAATAATGGACATCAATTTTATCGCTAACTGGCATTTAATCAAATACTGCGATCCACTACTTAAACTTTCACCTGCTGGTAGAGTCATTGCAGTTACTTCCGAAGTAACACAATCACTATCCAGATATCCATACTGGGGGCCATACGCATCTAGCAAATCTGCCTTAGAAACAATGTTAAGAATATATGCTACAGAAACAAAGCATAGCAAATTATGTGTGAATATTGTTTACCCACCATTAATGTACAATGATATATATACTCAAGCTTTTCCCACAAAAGAAATTGCACAATCAGTACTTCCAGAAAACTTCACAGACAAATTTATTGAATTAGCGTCTACTCAATGCAACGTAACAGGAGAAATTTATAAACTAGGACCAGATAACGAATAAGACTAATATTTGCAATTACTTTTTATTATTATTAATATTAAGTACACAAAATTCATAATTGAAAGGTTTTAACCTTTATTGTTTTATAACATCAAGATGGAGCAGCAATTTATTACGTAAAGTGAGCACTTATAAAAGTATAAATTTAAAAAGTTTATAACTAAAAGTAACACTCTATAATGCTGTTTATCTGTCAAATATAATATTACAAAACAACTGTACAAATCATGTGATCTAATCAACAGTAACTTCTTCAAAAAAAGTAAACAATAATAATTACATTTTTATTTTGTAACACTCATAAAAAGTTATTATTTTAATAAAAATAAACACACAATGATACTATCAGCAATAGCTATATACTTATAAGATAACCATGATCAACTCATAAACATCTGAAACATCCCATAGTAAAAAGTTTGATATAACTACAATTATCAATATATTCATTTGATAATATCCACAACCAATTTAATAAAAACAACTGATAGATACACACAATAACAAAAACTGTGATAGTGATATTTACAAGATAACTACAATTAGGTACTAAGTACTATATACAAAACCTCAACATGGTTATAATACTTACGACAATATAAGAATTATAATTTCTTACATAACAACTGCACATACATATGCAACAATTCATTTAAAAAAACTGTAATAGCCAATTTCATACATTTACAAAATAATTAGAACTAGGATATGAGATTTCAATACACTCACAATAAAATGACAATGTTCTTAACTAATGATGATTTTCTATAAAACAACTATATATACACATCCCTTTAAAAACTGTGATAGCTAATCCCACATGTTTTAGATAACAGAACTAGGCATTAAAATAT
>NZ_QOHL01000031.1:0-10659 GCF_004181775.1 Ehrlichia minasensis | reverse complement strand
TTTATTATTATTGCAGCACTAATAGATGGCATGGATGGCAGAATTGCTAGATTACTCAATTCTACTAGTGGTTTTGGCGCACATCTTGACTCTTTTGCAGATTTCTTAAATTTTGGTGCTGCTCCTGCTTTCTTGATATATTTTTGGTCACTTAAACAAATTAAAGTCATAGGTTGGATGCTAGTAATGATGTTTGTGATGTGCATGTCGATTAGACTTGCAAGGTTTAATATGTCTTTATATGAAGAAAAAAAATTAGACTGGCACAAATTTTTCTTTGTAGGAGTTCCTGCACCACTAGGAGCAGTATTATCATTAATTCCAATAATGCTAACATTTTATTATCATGATAATCATTGGTTAGTTGAAAACCTATCAGACCAAAACAATGTAGCAATATATTTTGCTGTAATTGCATTTTTATCAGTAAGCAATATTCCTACATTTTCAGCAAAACATCTCTGTATACCAAAAAATCTATCTTACATATTTATTTTACTATTCGGTATATTTATCGTATTTGCAATAACAAAACCATGGTTAACATTTCCAGTATTTGGAATAATGTATATAATATCAATACCTATAAGTAGTGTAGTATACATATATATTATGTACAAAAACAAAACCAAAATAAACATGTAGTATCAATCTCATCTTTGTATAATGATAACACTTGAACTAACAGATTTTTTTCCATATGTATCTAGAACACTGGAGTCTGTTTTTTGTTTCACAATATTTCGGGTTCCATTAATTATCTTATGGGTGATATATTTAGGAATATTTTGTACACTAAAATTCAAATTCGTTAACATAAGGCTCTTTAAACATGCATTACATATTCTAGCTAAGCCACAAAATAAAAAAGACAGTAATACCATTTCTAATATTCAAGCATTTATCACTGCAATATCTGGTACTATAGGATTAGGAACAATCTCAGGAGTAGTGATAGCAATATCTACAGGAGGTCCAGGAGCAGTACTATGGATGATAATAATTGGTATTCTAGGCATGTCAGTAAAATTTGCTGAAGTAACGCTAGGATTTAAATATTATCTATTAGAAAAGAAAAACAATATAGGTGGGCCTTTTCAATACATCAGATGCGGTTTAGTTGAATTAGGATTATTAAAAACTGGAAAAACAGTAGCATACATTTATGCTGTTACAATGATAATAGCAATGTCTTTTGGAGGTATATCATTCCAATCAAACCAAGCAACTGTTCTATTAAGTAACACTTTCCATCAAGTCAACAGCAGTGTTATTGTATTAATATTAACACTATTAAGTGGATTAGTAATAATAGGAGGAATAACACGCATTGCAAAAATTATGACAACATTATCGCCTATAATGGTTATATTATACATTACAATATGCACAGCTGTTATTATAAGTAATTCAGACCAGTTACTCCATACATTCAACATAATGATACATGGTATGTTAGAAGGAAATAGCATGACTGGAGGAGCAATAGGATCTCTTATTGCAGGAGTTAGAAGATCAATTTTTGCAAATGAAGCTGGTGTTGGCACATCACCTATTATACATGCCTCAACAGATGAAACTGAACCCGTAAGAGTCGGATGTATCGCAATGCTTGAACCATTTATTGATACTGTACTTGTATCATTTATCACAGGAATTGTTGTAATATTAACTGGATCTTACAGTACTATCAGCAGCAGCAACCATGTCATTACAATTAACAACATATTTTCTAATATTTGTCCAATTTTTCAGTATATGATATTTCCATCTATCGTATTTGCTTTCTCATTCTCATCAATAATTACATATTCATATTACTGTGAAATATCTTGGAAATATATACTTGAAAATTCACGTCATGTTGTACTATGTAGAATACTTATAATGTGTATAATAATAATAAGCGGTTTATCAAAAAATATAATACCTATATCTCAATTAGGAGACCTGCTTTTCATATTTCTCACAATACCTAACGGAATAACCATAATCTTATTAAGTAATATTATAAACCAAGAACTTAAAACATACTTAAGTAAACTATAATTTTTTCTCAATTTATTTAACCACTATACAACATCGATACAAATTTAACATAAAAAAATTCAGATTATTCCTACAATTATATTAAGGCCATATATACAATAATTAAATAGATATCTTTAAAATTACAATTTAAATCTAACCATTAAAGTAATGATTATATAATATTTTGTCACCAACATATTATCTAAAATTTCACAAAAGCTTTTTACAAATTCAACAACACAATTGAATCTAACATTAACTCAATAACTTATGCCCATATATAGTTAATTTTATAATTACATTGCCTTATTGATTTAAACAATGCTATATGCTACACTAAAACCTATTAAGATGCTCATTAGCAATATGGTAGAAGTTCGTAATTTAATATTAGCTGTTATTTTATCCGTGTTAATTATGACCGGGTGGAGGTTTATATACGATAAATTTTTCACTACACAACACATTATAGAAGACAATACAAATTCTGATACTATGATTCCAGAAATTGATGATAGCTTCACACATAAAACACGCTCTGAAATTATAGGAAGTAATACTGATACAAGACTGAATCTATCAAATAAAAAAATACATGGATCAATATCATTAAAAGGTGCACAGTTTGACGATCTAATATTTAAAAACTATCATGTTACACCAGATAGCAACTCCGATGGTATAATATTACTATCACCAGAAGAAACAGAAGGAGTATACTTTATTGAATTTGGATGGATAGATCCTCAACATAAAATTGCCTTACCTAATCACTCATCAATTTGGAACTCAGATCAACCGACTTTATCACCAAATAATCCAATAACTTTAACATGGGACAATAAGGAAGGGATTATCTTTAAAATTAAAATAACACTAGATAACGATTACATGTTCAAAATAGAACAAATTGTTACAAATAATACAAATTCTACAGTAAACTTAATACCCTATGGTAGAATTAATAGGTCTAAACATACTACAGAAAAATCCTATTGGATATCACATGAAGGGGCTGTAGGAAGTTTCAGTAATACGCTTAAAGAATGGACATACAAAACAATAACAAAAGAGAAAAACATAAGAATTCAATCACAATATACAAATGACGATCACAATCAATGGATTGGAATTGGCGATAAATACTGGTTTACAGCATTAATACCAAATGTTTTACAAAAAAGTAAAGTCAATTTCCATGTTAAGCATGCTAAACATAACAGTGAAGACCGTTTTCAGGTAGATTTTAGTCATGATAATTACATTGCACATCCAAATAAAACAGTAAGCAGCACTAGCTATTTATTTGCTGGAGCTAAAGAATTAAAATTACTAGATAAATACAAAGACAACCTAAACATTGCACTATTCGATAAAGCAGTAGATTTTGGAGTTTTATATTTCATTACTAAACCTGTTTTTCTGCTCTTAGAATACTTTTATGATGTTATAGGAAACTTTGGGCTTGCTATCTTGTTATTAACAGTAGTAATAAAATTAATAATGTTTCCTTTATCATACAAAGCATATATTTCTATGCTAAAATTAAAACATTTACAACCTGATATCCTAAAAATAAAAGAGTTATACAAAAATGATAATGATAAAATGAGCAAAGAAATATCGGCTATTTTTAAAAAAAACAATGTCAACCCTATGTCCGGGTTTATGCCAATACTAATACAAATACCAGTATTTTTTGCATTGTATAAAGTATTGTTCGTTACAATTGAAATGAGGCATGCTCCATTTTATTTATGGATAAAAGATCTATCAAGCTTCGATACTGCAAACGTATTAACAATGTTTGGACTATTAAAATTTAATGTTCCAATATGCATTGGAATTTTGCCAGTTATATTAGGAATAACTATGGTAATTCAACAAAAGCTAAATAACAGTAATTCCTTAAATCAAGATAAAGCTCAAGCAAACTTTATGAAGTTTTTACCATATATTTTTATATTCATTTTTTCATCATTTCCAGCAGGATTAATTATTTACTGGATATGCAGCAATTCAATTACTATAATTCAACAATTAATAATAAAGCAATATGCAAGTAAAAAATTCAACTTTCAGAAAGTAGCAAAACAGGAGGGTTAATATGTCTAATGAGTATAATGTACTAATAGTAGTATCACAATTTTATCCCGAAATAACAAGCCTCTTACTAGATGGAGCAGTAGATCAACTAAATAAATACTCAAAACCTGTAAAACATGATGTAGTATATGTTCCAGGTTCTTTTGAAATACCAGCAGCTATAGTTTTCGCAATAATGAGTGATAAATACAAATATGATGGATACATTGCCCTAGGCTGTGTTATAAAAGGACAAACAGATCATTATTATTATGTTTGTAAAGGTGTAGCAGGCTCTCTTAGTGAAATCGCAGTTCACCATGCTGTTCCTATGGGTTTTGGAGTTATTACAGCTGAAAATTTAGAATTAGCAATGGTAAGAGCAGACATGCATAAAAAAAACGTTGGTGGAAAAGCTGCTAAAGCTGCACTAACTATGATTGAATTACATAATAAATTTTTAAGTTAATATTATGAAAGATAACATATGCTATCAGCCATTGTGGCATTCAAAAAAAACAACAACTAGGTTCCTTGCTATACAAGGGACCTATTCCATGATATTTAATAATTACACTATACACGACATTGATAATCTGATTGATTATTTATATGAAATGAAAGAAGTATTAGATTTGATACAAATAGACAATCAATTGTTAATCAAAATAATGAACACAATGTTGTTAACTTTTAATACAATTAATGCAACTATTGCAACATTGTTGAACGAGAAGTGGTCTATAGACCGCATCAATCTAATTAGTCTTTCCATCATTAAAACTGCAGTTTGTGAATTAATTTGTTCTAATACAGATGCAGTAATTATTATAAATGAATACGTTAACATAGCGAGTCACATACTAGAAAAAACAGAAGTTAATTTCATCAATGCAATACTTAACCAAGTAAAACTTACAGCACGTCTTACATTTGATAATAATATCAATAATTTCCATCGAATAGAACAATCAGAAACTGCCGCTGTTTTCAATAATACATAACATCTGATTATACTTAATTAAGTTTAATCTGTACAAAAGTATACATCAAATACATTATTATATTAAAATTTAAAAATTCCTAAACAAAATTACAAACAAGAAAATAAATTACACAATTTTTAAAATTAATTGGAAAATTACTTATCTTAATATATTATTAACACTCATATGTCTTCACTTAATAGTTAATGTGGTAAACTAAAATATGGCTAATTTTATTAGTATACGCAATGCCAAGGAACACAACCTACAGAACATAAACATAGATCTCCCAAAAAATAAGTTAATTGTAATAACAGGAGTTAGCGGGTCTGGAAAATCTAGCCTTGCATTTGATACAATATATGCAGAAGGGCAACGTAGATATGTAGAAAGTTTATCATCTTATGCACGTCAATTCTTAGATTTATGTACAAAACCAAACGTAGAATCAATCACAGGACTTTCTCCAACTATTGCAATCAGTCAAAAGTTTTCATCTAAAAATTCAAGGTCAACTGTATCAACTATTACAGAAATTTATGACTACCTAAGAATTATGTATTCTAATATAGGAATCCCTTACTCTCCAACTACAGGGCTACCTATAACAAAACAATCACTTGCTCAGATAGTAGAAACTATATTTAAATTACCTTTAGGTACAAAAATTTCAATTTTAGGAATACTAGTAAGGGGAAAAAAAGGAGAACATATTAAAGAAATATATGATCTCAAAAAACAACGCTATAAGCTATTAAAAATAAACAACATTACTTATGATATTAACAATATTCCACCATTAGATAGAAATAAACATCATGATATTCATGTAGTTGTAAATCAAATATTAGTATCAGAAGACTCCATTGACAAGATCACTGAAAATATAAAAACTGCTTTAAACATTGGTAATGGTATAATTCAAATAGAAATACTTGATTTGCCAGAAGAATATAAAAGTGAAACATATCATAAAAATCAGATACTAGTTTTTTCAGAAAATTTTGCATGTCCTGAGACGGGTTTTAGTATAGAAGAAATAGAACCAAGATTGTTTTCATTTAACACATCATATGGATCATGCAAAGCTTGTAGTGGAATAGGAAAAAAATACAGTATAGATCAAAACCTAGTTATAAATGATAATTTATCAATTCTAGAAGGAGCTATACATCCCATAGGCCCAATTGATATAAAAGCTCTCCATCACAAAGCTAAATCGCAATTTAGTTATTATTACACAAACGTTATATTATCACTCTCAAAATATTACAATTTTGATTTAACAAAACCATGGAAAGAGCTAGATAACAACATTAAAGATATAATCTTATTTGGCAACAAAACACAAACACCTATAAACTACCAAAGAAATAAGACATTTGAAGGTATTATCAATATTCTCAACAATAAAGAAGATATAGCTATAGAAAAACTAGCTGAACAATACTTATCCATCAATACATGCAGTGAATGTCAAGGGTTTAGACTGAGACCAGAAGCATTATCAGTAAAAATTGATAACAAGCACATTGGAGAATTCACAAAATTATCTGTTGTAGAAGCGATATCGTGGTGCAAAGCACTTCCATCCAAGCTAAATGAAAAACAAAAGCATATTGCATATAAATTATTAGAAGAAATTATAAAAAGATTAACATTCTTAAAAAATGTTGGATTAGGTTACCTTACACTCGACCGCGAATCAACAACATTATCTGGAGGAGAAAGCCAAAGAATAAAATTAGCATCACAAATTGGATCTGGATTATCAGGAATAATTTACGTATTAGATGAACCTTCAATTGGATTACATCAACGTGACAACACACTGTTAATTAATACTCTTAAAACATTACGTGACATAGGGAATACAGTAATCGTTGTAGAACATGATGAAGAAACAATCACAAATGCAGATTATGTAGTAGATATAGGGCCAGGAGCAGGACAAAACGGAGGTTATGTAATTGCACATGGTACTCCAGAAGAAGTCATGGAAAATAACAACAGTATCACCGGCCAATATCTTAGCAATAAGAAAATGATACCTAATTTCGAAAAGCAGAAAACTTTTAATAAATGGATAGAAATCATTGGAGCTCATGAAAATAACTTACAGAACATTAATGTAAAAATCCCTCTCAATGCTTTTACTTGTATTACAGGAGTATCTGGAAGTGGTAAATCAAGTTTAATAAACGATACCCTATACAAATACGCAATAAACAAATTAAACAATGCAACCTGTAGCTATGGAAAATGTATATCCATATCAGGGCTAGAACATATAGACAAAGTAATTGAAATAGACCAATCACCAATCGGCAGAACTCCTCTATCAAATTCAGCAACCTATACAGGTTTATTCATACATATAAGATCATGGTTTGCAGGATTACCACTATCTAAAGCACGAGGATATACTATTAGTAGATTCTCATTCAATGCCAAGGGTGGAAGATGTGAAGCATGTAAAGGAGATGGATATGTAAAAATAGAAATGCACTTTTTACCTGATGTACATGTTAAGTGTGAACAATGTAAAGGATTACGTTATAATAAAGAAACACTAGAAGTAACTCATCAAGGCAAATCCATAGCTGATGTACTAGATATGACAGTTGACCAAGCACATGCATTCTTCATAGATATACCACTAATTAAAGAAAAATTAGATTCTTTACGCAGTGTAGGAATGGGTTACATAAAAATCGGTCAAACTTCTAACACATTATCAGGTGGTGAAGCACAAAGAATAAAATTATCAAAAGAATTATCGAAACGTTCTACAGGAAAAACACTATATATTTTAGATGAGCCAACCACAGGACTACATTTTGCAGATATAGATAATCTATTACATGTGCTACATAAATTACGTGACATGGGCAATACAATAATAGTGATAGAACACAATTTGCATGTTATCAGAACAGCTGAATATATAATAGACATAGGACCCAACGGAGGTGAGGATGGAGGTAGAGTAGTAGCTAGTGGCACTTTACAAGAAATA
The DNA here is from genome assembly GCF_004181775.1 of Ehrlichia minasensis. Lineage (NCBI taxonomy): Bacteria > Pseudomonadati > Pseudomonadota > Alphaproteobacteria > Rickettsiales > Anaplasmataceae > Ehrlichia > Ehrlichia minasensis. Next base: position 2,538 of record NZ_QOHL01000031.1, on the reverse strand, counting down.
GCAGAAAACCCAAACAGTATAACTGGACTATATTTAAGGCCTTATTTAAATATGTAATAAGGCTTATACATTATACATAAATTAATATATTACATCTCAGACTCTTCATTAAATCTGATAAATTAATCGCTCACATATTGATTGTTATAACTATATATCAATCTATTAAACATAGTTATGAAAAAACTGATAAATAATCCCACTATTCCAATACAGAAAATAAAATATACAATAAAATCAACTACTTTACCTTTTTTATACTAATTATACATTATACTTTATCTATAATTAGTGATATGATTAAAAAGTAAAGGGTGTGTAATATATGTTAATAAATTGACATAAAGTTAAAACTCTGTAAGTATTTAATTATTCACTAAAGTATATATATGACACAAATGCTTAATATTGCAGAATATGTTCCGGTTTTAATCTTCCTAGCAGTTGCAGGTTTTATATCATTTCTTTTTGCTGTTTTACCAATGCTTTTAGCTAAGTGTAATCCAGATTTAGAGAAACTCTCTCCTTATGAATGCGGATTTGCACCACTTGGAAATTCAAGAAAAATTTTTGATGTTCGGTTTTATTTAGTTGCAATATTATTTATTATATTTGACCTAGAAATAGCATTCTTATTCCCATGGTCTATTTGCCTTTCAGATATAGGCGTAAATGGTTTTTGGTCTATGATGATCTTCCTAGCTATACTGACAGTAGGATTTATATATGAGTGGAGTAAAGGTGCATTAGAATGGGAGTAAATAAATATGGCGAATAATTCTGTTTTAAATAATCAATTCTGGCAAAGTTATAACCACCAGGGTTTCATGGTAACACAGTTTTCTGATTTAATATACTATATATCAAATTGGGCAAGATCAAATTCCTTATGGCCTATGACATTTGGATTAGCATGTTGTGCTGTAGAAATGATGCACACTGCAGCAAGTAGATATGATCTAGATAGATATGGTATTATGTTCCGCGCAAGTCCTAGGCAAGCAGATGTAATGATTGTTGCTGGAACATTAACCAATAAAATGGCCCCTGCATTACGAAAAGTATATGATCAAATGACTGAACCACGCTATGTTATTTCAATGGGTAGTTGTGCTAATGGTGGTGGATATTATCATTATTCATATTCAGTAGTTAGAGGGTGTGATCGTATAGTACCAGTAGATATTTATGTTCCAGGCTGCCCACCAACAGCAGAAGCATTATTATACGGAATATTGTGTCTTCAACAAAAAATCAATAGAGGAAGTATTTCTATCAACAGAAACTCTAAAAGTATTACTAACAAATAAGACCTTCATTCTAAAGTAAATAATAAGTCTTACTTATATGAAACACATCATTCATACATAGTTATACTAAATAAGCCTTACAAACAAAAACATGAAGAATATTTCATCCTCCTCTATCTCAAACAAATATTATAACTTTAACTCAATAGACTAAGTTATTTTTACTTCTATTGAAAAAACGCATAAGTCATACTAATATTTAAGATAGAAAAATACTTTATAATCCACATTCATCTATCTTCAATATAAACATTATAACTTTAATTTAATATACAATGAACAAGCTATACTAACAAAATATACTAATACTTAATATAGAAAAATTAATGTAATACTTTAATTCAGAAAAATAATGTATAGTATAAGTAAAAGCAAAAAATATTAAAAGGGATACATGATGTCAGATACTAATAATGCAATAGATAATATTATTGAACACATCAACACATCTATAAATGTAAAATGCACTATAAAAGACAATATAAACTTAGAGTTAGATTCAAATGTAAAAGATATTTACGATCATATTTTATTTTTACGTAATGATACAAAATGCAAATTTCACATATTAATTGATATTTTTGCTATAGATTATCCAAGCAGGCCAGCCAGATTTGAAGTAGTTTATTCATTATTAAGTATAATCAACAATATCAGAATATTTTGCAAAGTATCGCTAAAACAAAATGAGAATATTCCATCTATCACCAACCTGTTCAGTGCTGCAGGATGGTTTGAACGAGAAGTATTCGATATGTATGGAATAATATTTGATAATAATCCAGATTTACGAAGAATTTTAACAGATTATGGTTTTTCTGGCCATCCAATGTTAAAGGACTTTCCTTTAACTGGTTATAAAGAAGTACGGTATGACATATTAAAAAAAGAAGTAACATATGAAGCTGTAAATCTACAACAAGACTTCCGGTCTTTTGATTTCCTGTCTCCATGGAAAGAATTAAATAATGAATAAAACACTCATTATATACCAGAACATTGTAAACATACTGAAAAAAAGAGTACGCAAAGCTGTAAGCCTATAAAAAAACTTCAGCTACAATATAGAAGCACTAAATAATAAATAAAATGCTCATTATATCCAGAATTTGTGCACATCTGAAAAAAAAAAAAAAAAAAAAAAAAAAAAAAAAATTAAAAATTAAAAAAAAAATTTAAAAAAAAAAAATTTAAAAAAAAAAAAAAAAAAAAAAAATAAAAAAAAAAA
>NZ_QOHL01000030.1:0-14078 GCF_004181775.1 Ehrlichia minasensis | reverse complement strand
TGTATCGTGTTTTTGTGTTGTATCACTTATTTTCTGGTGCGCAATATCTTCTGTAGGAGTGCTTTGTACTTTGTTTTGAATAGGGTTAGTATTGTTAATACTAGTTGTGTCATCTACTGACTTTTGTGATGTTATACTGTCTTTTTGAGTATCTGAAGTATCATGTTTGTGTATTTCATCGTGAGTAGGTTGAGTATTATTAACACTAGCTGTTTTATCTACTGAGTTTTGTAAAGTTTTATCACTTTTTTCTGAATCCAGTGTATCGTGTTTTTGTGTTGTGTCACTTACTTTTTGGTGTGCTATATCTTCTGTAGGAGTCTTTAGCATTTCATTTGTGTAATCACCTAATGGTAACATAGTTGATAAATATTCTGTAAGTTTTGTATTAGGTAAGTCAAGTATGTGATTCCCTTGTTTGTTGGAAAAGTATGTTTTAGTATGGTTTTGTTCGTCTGATTTAATAGTAATATATATATTATTTGAACTTAGTTTTTCTTTTATTAATTCATAGAAGTCTTTATCTAATCCTATAATAGGTTCATCATAATTAAATACTTGAGTGAAATTCTGATAACACTTGAAAGAAAAGTCATCATAGAAAATCTGTGTATCACATTCATTAGAAATTAATGGTATTTCTTTTCCTTCTAATGTTATGCTAGCAAGATTTTTACTGTTATCGTATTCTGTATGAAGATTGCTTTTTGTGATTTTAAAAATAAATTTTTTATTCATATCTACATATTGATTGTCATCAGGTGCATTGTTTGTTTGAAAGTTAGCAGATGCTAAAACTTTTAATGCAGTATTATAACTTGTAGTTAATGGTTGATCTTGTTTTACATCTGTGAAGAAATACTTACCATTTTGCACTACAAGGAAGATAGGGTTATTTTCCATTTCTGCTTGTAGTATATCATCTCTGATATTGTGTAGATTAATTTTCCCATGCTCATCCACTTGATGTTTTCTAATATCTGAATAGCTGAGGGTGAATGTATCATAAGTTGGGGAATTGCAATCTAGATAATGTTTATATTGTAAAGCTTCAGGACTTAATTTTGCAAATTTTTGATGAGAAGAGATATCTAAAATAAGAGGAGTAGAAGCTTTAGTAGTGTTAGTTGGTTCTTCTGAAACTATTTTAAATAATGGAGCACCTTCTTTTGATTGTTGTATATTGTAGTATTCTTTCAAGTTGACTTCTGAGGATTTTTCAATGATGTTTTCTGGCTTAATATAAAATTTATAGTAATTATATCGATATGCTTCTCCATTTTTATTGCATAATACCAAATTGTAAAAATCTTGAGGTTGTTCATTGTTAGTATTGCTATATTGCGTATGCTCTACTTTAATGTATCGATATTCAGCTGGAATATTTAAATAGTTATCATAAAAATAGTTGTTATATGGTACGTAGAATTTGTCACCTACAAAAAAATAATTTTTTGATGGCATTGTTATTTCAGTATTATCTTCTGTGATTATTTTGACTTTATGTGTGTTATGATTGCAGAAGAAGTGTAGATCTTCTCCAACATCTAATTTGAAAGAATATTCATAATTTTTTGGTGTTGATATATTGCTAGTCATATTTCTCTCCTGGTGTAAGTTACTATGTAAGTTTAAGTATTCAGTGTAAATTTTCAAGTGAGTTTCTGTTTAGAAACTTGCCTATAGATTGTATAGAGCATCAAATTTGTTGCTGATAAAGCAGTAGTTTTTTTCTGATATCTGATTTGAAAGACAATTTTTGCTTATTTTAATCAATGTTTTGTTTGTCATACTTCTCCTTATGGTTGTATATGATGTATAAATTTGTTACTAAATATAAATTTTTTATTATGAAAAAAAAGTTAATCAATAAAGTTATTAATAATTTTTAACTAAAATATCAATATATTATGCTATAAAGATAATTAAACAGTTAATTTGTTAATTTTTTTATATTGACATATTAGTATATTTTATGTATCATCCTAGTCCAAATTAATATTTATTAACGGATGGATTTTATGGCGATTTTCTTAGAAAGTGATGATGGTAAGAATAACTTGAAAAGGACACTAGAGGACAGCACTCAAGACAAGATAAATCTAAATAATGCTCATTATTACTACCATCATGACACTGGTACGGGGAATACGGAATATAATTATGTGGATTTGGATAGTATAAATCATATTAAGATGACTGGGAAGCCTGGTTATGGTGGAGATACTTTACCTATTGTTCCTACCACAGCTGCTAGTGTATCTGATGATGATGTAGGAGTTGCTATAGGTAATGCTAAAGATTTTGAAGATAATGTTTTTCACCGTACATCTACTATAAGAAACGATGAATTAAAGATAGATTTACGAGTACATACTTTAAAAGATTTATCTGATAAAAGATTACATGAAATTGAAGAGGGATTTAATGATGCTATAACAAAATTTAAAAATAATTTTGGGTTAGAGGCAAATGTTGGAGAGACTGTTTTTGATTTATATCTTTTTGATGATAAAGAACAATATAATTATTATGGAAAGCTTTATAACTTAGGAATTAGTGGATCTGGTGGTATGACTTTCTATGGAAATGCTAGTGTTCCATATAAAATTTATGTACATCAGCATGGTAAAATATTGAATTTAAAACATGAATTAGCTCATGCATTAGAAAATTATGCAGCTGGACATAAGTTGTATGGTTCTGGCGTAGATAGTAGAATATTTACTGAAGGGTTAGCTGATTATATACAAGAAGATAATAGTTTTATTATGAGAGGGTTAAAGGATCGAGAGATCACTTCAGATATATTGAAAGATTCTTCTGGTAGTCTAGATCATGCTAGTAGTGTTGCAGTGAATGAAAATCAGGTGTTAAGTTATAATGTAGGGCATGCATTTGTGATGTTTTTACAAGAGAAATATCCTGGAGTAATTTCAGAATATTTGCATGCATTGAAGGAGGGTAATACTGTTCGTGCTAAAGAGATAATTAGTATGGATAAATATGCAGATTTTGAGCCGTGGGTGAAGTCTAAAGACATTTGTTTATATTTAGAAAATATGAATGTGTTGAAGTTAGGATTAGGCGAAAAAATGTTTTCTGCTGAGAATGCTAGTTATTTTAACAATAAGGGTGTCAATAAAGAATATTACCATGAAAACATTTATGATATGAGTGGTAAACTGGTAGGCGAAATGTCACCTGTAGTACATTATGCACAAAAAAATGTGATTCGTGTTTGGAATATTGCAAGTCCTGATATGATAGAGGTGCGGCCAGAATATAACTTTCTGAAATTAGTCACTACTCCGTCTGGTAAGTCTGCATATGTATATTGTGATAAGGATGGAAATGAATATTTTAATACCACAGATTATATAAATTCTGCGTTTAACATATTGGCAAGATATGATGTTAAGCTTCGTGAAAGTAGTGATGCTTTAGATATTAGAGGTCACTATTCAGATGCTGATAAAGTGTTTAGTAAACTGCCTAATTCTGATTTGCTGTTGGATAAGTTTTTAGAAAAAATAGGTTATGGTAGTTATAAGCAAATAATAATGAGTGATCCAGAACAACTTCATTCTATTAAGACTTATATAGTAAAAGAAGCGTTTGAAAATTTTAGAGAATCTGAAGTTAAAAAAGTGTTAAGTGGTGAATCTCATCCAGAATTAAGGAATATATTGATGGATCTTACCTATATTAATTTAAAGAGTGTTATAGGAGTAAATGGTGCAGATATCGACAGCATTGTTTCTAATCCAGATGTAATGTTGCGTACTGCTGTGTTAGGTAAAGGAAATTCAAGTGGAATATCTCTATATGTAGATGATCAAAAAGTTGGTGAGTTATCAACTGAAGCAGGTTATTGTGTAAAGAATCTTGATACTGGTAAAGTGTATTTTATGTTCCGTAATGCTGTTGGAATGATAGCAAGTAGTTATGAAGACAGAGCATATATGGTTGTATTAGAAAAAGATGGTAAGTTTACTACTGCTCTGGTTGATAATATACAAAAAGCAGCAGATGGAAATGTTATATGGGATAATCAATTTAACCATCCGAATATTAATAACTTGCACTCGAATTATAAGGAGCTATTGTTAAATGATGCTTCAGTTAAAGATCACTCTCATCTTGCGGATGTGAAATTTAATAAAGATGATACAGTCATTATTAAAGGTGAATTATTGGATGATAAAGGTACTGTAAGTACAGATGATGATGTACATCGTGCAGTTGTTAAGCATGATGATCAAATACTGCATCAGTTTAAAAGTATGTCTTTTTACATTACTGAACCATCAGCTGATTCAGGTGAAAGTTATGGCAGTGATTTTTTCATTGCTGATAAAGGAAGAAATCTTAGATTTCAACTTCCTAAAGCTATTACACATTTGAAGTTGGTTAATGTTAATGGAAATAATAAGTTGGTACCATGTACTAAAGATGGAAATGAGCATCCTGAAGGCATGCCACCTGATTTAACAGATGAATATAGATACATAGATCCTATTTTTGCTCATACATTTGAGAAACAGAGTTATTCTAAAAATAGTGTTAGCGTTGGGTTAGTAGATTTTAGTAAGTATAAAGAAGGATCTATGTTTAAATTACAGCATTATTCTGATGATTATCATATTCTCAAGGATGAGCAGGGTAATGTTATTAGGCCTAATAACGAATCTTATGCTACAAAAGTGGATTTAGTATATGATGATAAAGTTATTGGTATGTTATCTGATAATATAAATCAGTTTCAAGGTGATATTTTCATTTCTGCAAGCCTTAACTATAGTCACAATGATTTTCTGTCATCTAAGTACTTTCAGAAGGTTAATGTTGAAGCGTTAGAAAATGGAATATATAGTGGAAGATATGATGTAGGTAATGGTGACCAAATAGTAGGCCTTAATACTGATACAGGCTATAGTGATAAAGCTGTTTTTTATTTTAAAAGTGATAATGTATCTACTGATACGCCAACTAGTGACGTTACTACTATTTTACCTTATGTAAATGAACTTTAGTATAAATAGATCTTAAGTAAATGAGCAGCGTATATTTGTACGCTGCTTATTTGAATAAAGTTGTGTTTGTAAGTTGTTGTATTGTGACAAAAATATACACAAGTTTGTTTCTATAATATTGCAGTACTGATCATGTATTAAATTCTAGTGATGTGAAATGCAATTAATTCTAGTATCATAAATTGAAGGAATAAGTTTATCTATGATTTTGTTATGAATTTTTCTATAAAAGTAGTCCTAGAATCATTCATCAATTATTTTAGTAAAAGTGCTGTACTATTATTTGTTTAATGCAATTATGTTAACTTTATTAAATAATTAGAATTTATAATTTAGAGATCATGTGTTAAGCAATGTGATAGGATATATAAGCAATGTTGCATTTATTTTATTGTGCTGTATAATGATGTGCATTTTAAATATCTATGGATTAACAATATGATGAGATTAATTGTTTGTCTTGGTATTGTAGCTGTTATTATTGTAGCTTTTAATTTTTTTACTAATAAACAACAAGTACAAGATCAGAAACAAGAAGTGCATGTATATTCATCTCGTAAAGAAGAATTATTACATAGCTTATTCGAACAGTTTACTAAAGAAACTGGTATAAAAGTTAAATACATTAATGATGAAGCTGCACAGTTAATTAATAGAATGGAAAATGAAGGTACTGCTACTTCAGCAGATGTATTTTTGACTGCAGATGCTGTTAACCTGATTCTTGCTAAAAAAAAGGGGTTATTGCAGCCTGTACAATCTGAGGTTTTAAATCAAGCAATTTCTAGTAAGTATAGGGATAACGAAGGATTTTGGTTTGGCTTAACTAAGCGTGCGAGAGTAATAGTATATAACAAGGATTTAGTTGAAGATAATGAATTGAGTACATATGAACACCTAGCGAATACGAATTGGAAAGATAAAATTTTAGTGAGATCTTCTAGCAGTCCATATAATCAATCTTTGATTGCTTTTATGATAGCAAATAATGGTGTAGAGAATACTAAGATTTGGGTCAAAGGATTAGTTTCAAATATGGCGAGAAAGCCTAGTGGTGGAGATATCGATCAGATTTATGCTGTTGCAGCAGATGAAGGAAGTATAGCTATAGTTAATAGTTATTATTTTGGTAGAATTGCAGCTTCTGATAAGAAAAGTGATCAAGCTGTAGTAAAAAAACTTGGTATTTTTTTCCCTAATCAAGAGACTACTGGTACTATGATTAACATTAGTGGTGGTGCTGTTACAAAGCATGCAAAAAATAAACAAAATGCTATAAAATTATTAGAGTTCTTAACTAGTGTCAGAGCACAGAAAGTTTATGCTCAAGTTAATCAAGAATATCCTATTGTAGAAGGTGTAGAGCTTTCGGAAGTATTAAAGACTTTTGGGACATTTAAAGAAAGTGATTTGCCTTTGCAGGAATTAGAAAAACATTTGACTAAATCTGTTGAAATTGCTGATGAGTGTGGTTGGAGATAGTTTTTAGTGGGGTAAATTACTATGCATGTTGAAAATCATATAATTTCTTGCTAATGTATAAGAACAATCTTATATAAGTGATTGTAGCTGCTGATGTTAAAGTTGAGATATTGTATTAGTAATTTTTTTGTAGTGAAGCCTTCTACAGTCATTTGTACAAAAATTCTTTCTATTGCAATTTTAGATATGATAGAAGAATCCTAGTTACCTAAGCTTTAATGGTTTTGTTTGTAGAAATTTGCTGAATAGTGCAAAGTCATGGTTTGTGGTAAATATATGATTGTTTTCATCAATTAGATATAATAGTTTTCTTGTTCTCTATCATAATTTTGGAATATTTTACTACGTGCAGTTAACACTTCACGTAACTATACTGCTTTTTTATTGTTTCATAGGAGTTTAAAGTTTCTTCATATGTTGTGCGAGAAATCGAAAGATGCATAATGTTTGTACTGATTTATATTATTCCTAATATTGAAATGTTGTATATAATTTAAAGTATTGAAAAATATTTTTTACTTTGTTCTTTTATGTTGCTGTAATGCAGTATTGTTTAATTTATAATATTATTAAGCTGTAGTATTACATATTTGATTTATTTATCTGCAGAAAGACATACTAATGAATATTACTTCAACTAGATGTTAGAAAAATCTACATTTCTTGTGTAATCATAACGTAAATAAAATCGGAATAGTGACGAGTGCCATCAAAAAATTATTTTTTTGTAAATTCTATGCACCGTATAACAACTATTTTTATGATAACCATCTAAATATCCACGCTGAATATTGATATTCTTGTTTGTGAATTTCATTTATTTGCTATTTGGAATTATGTGGTACTTTTTATCGAAATGTCTTTAATAAACCAATAAGAACATAAGCTGCCCTATGTTCAGTATCTTTAACATCACTAAAACCTACACACCAACAGTGCGATCAAATAATTCTCTATATAATGTAAGAAACACTCTAAACTACTAACTTTGCTTTGGAGGAGAATGATTTGACTGAAATAAACAACTACACAGTGAAAGTGTCTATCATGCAGTTTCTATATTAATGATACCTTTCTTTATAAACCAAGCAACCCTATCAGTAGCTTGTGCTCCAACGCTTAGCCAGTATTTTAGCCTATCAACTTTTACCTTAACAAATAGCTCATGTTCTTTTGGAAGCATTGGATTATAAAAACCTAAAGATTCAATGCATTTCCCATCTCTTGATACTCTAGAATCAGCAACAACTACCCTATAAAAAGGACGCTTTTTAGCACCAAATCTTGCTAACCTTATCTTCACAGACATGAGAATATAACCTTTAAAACATCTTAATTAACACTAGATCATACACATAATAAGGTGAGTAGTCAAATTGAAAAATATATTTTTAAATATTTAAGTTTGATGTTTAAATTGTTTTGGAAAAATAAGAAATTTGCAATATGTTATTAAAAACAATATGATTAAGTATTAGTCTTGTTCAGGTTATTAAAAATAAAAGCAGGTGTCCTGTTTATAATGGACGTATAATAGGAGGATATTTAGTTATATGAATTTAAGAAAAGCTGTATTGTCGACCATAATGTGTAATACATTGGTATGGTACGATTATGTGTTATTTGGAAACTTGGTTAGTGTGATCAGTAAGTTGTTTTTTCCAGCAGAAGATAGATATTTTAGTCTTATTATGACGTTTAGCATTTTTGCAGTTGGATTTTTAATGCGCCCTTTTGGTGCGAGTATTTTTGGGTATATTGGAGATAAGTATGGAAGAAAAGCAGCATTGACTTTATCAATTATAGCTATTTCTGTGCCTATTACTTTTATTTCCATACTACCAACCTATGATAAAATAGGTATATTATCACCTATACTACTTGTAATTTGTAGGTTGATGCAAGGTATATCTTTAGGTGGAGAAGCTGGTAATGCTACTTTTTTAATAGAACATTCTAAAAAAGGAAAAAATATTGGATTTTTTGGTAGTTTTGAGACTTTAAGTGCTGTTCTTGGTTCTATTATTGCATTGTTGATGATATTGTTGTCTCAATATTTTACAGGAGAAAATTTTGAAGTATGGGGTTGGCGTATACCTTTTGTAATTGGTTTATTGTTGGGCCTGATAAGCATTTACATTAGATGTATTACTGCTGAAAGTCCTGCATATGATACACATAAAGAGAGTAATAATCTTTCACAATCTCCAATATTGGAATTATTTAAGAATTATAAGCGTCCTTTAGTATTAGCAACTTGTATTGACTGTATAGAAAACTGTTCATTCCATATTTTTATGGTGTTTTTTATTACATTTGTTAAAGAATTCTCAAGTATTCATTTTAATTTTAATGCCAATACTGTAAGTATTATTGAGAGTTTCAATATAATGATTTGTGGGGTTTTGAATGTATTTTTCGGATATATTTCAGACTATGTTGGCCGTAGAAAAGTAATGTTAATTGCATCTGTATCGTTATTTTGTGTTGCAATGCCAGTATTTTGGTTATTAAGTCAAGGTAGCTATATTGACTTAATTATAGCTTATCTAATTTTTGTGATTCCATTTTCTGCGTCTTTAGGACCAGCGAGTGGTGCAATGTCTGAGTTATTCCCTACAAAGGTTAGATATACTGGTTTTGGATTATCGCGTAATATTGCTTCAGCTATATCTGGTGGTATGGCTCCTGTAATATGTACATGGCTTATAAGGGCAACAGGATTAACATTTATTCCTGGAGTATATGTCATGTTTTGGGCAGTGGTTGCAATTATTGCGTTATGTCAGATAAAAAAAGAAGATGTGTATGCTGATTGGTAATCCTACTACTTGGTAAGATTTAAATTTATCAAATTAATTGCTTATTAAAAGCATAGTTCTAAATGGCTTGTGGTGTTTAGCTATAACCTGTCTGTATTATGTATGTACTGTTACTAGTTGATTGTCATTAAAAGGGTGTAGCATACTAACTTTGTTGTTTATATGTTACGTGGTTGAATATTATGATATAGGTAATGATGTACTATGCTTATTAATAAAGTATATTTATATGCTTAATTTATGCAAGATCTTAGTTGATAGTTCTTAGTGTAATTATAATGCAGTAAAGAGAAATATGTGTATATTTGAGCTGTTTTAGGTGATAAATCATTAATTTTGCCATTTTGTTATATTATATAGTTTTCATATGTGCATGCTGTTAGCTTATGTATTTTAGTGATGTTTGATGTAAATACTAAAATTAAGGTTCTAATTTTCTTGCTTCATCTATTAGCATAATAGGGATGCCATCGCGTATTGGAAATGCTAATCTAGCTTTTTGACTGATTAACTCATTTGTATCTTTATTGTATTGTAATTTGTCTTTAGTTAGTGGACAAACAAGTATTTCGAGTATTCTATGATCAATCATATTTGAGATAAAGTAAAATTAATTTATTACATTGTAGCACTTGTTATGGAAATGTGGAACTATAGTTTTTTATACTGAAATTATATTTGATTGGTAATAGTTGAGAAAACATAAGTTTGTTAAAAAGCTTGTAGTCGGTGTTCGATGGATTAATAAAATTATTAGACATTACTATAAGGTTGTGTTGTTACAAAAGTGTTTTTTGTCATAATGTGTGCACTAAAATGTTGTGTGATAATGAGATGGTAATGTCAGTTTATGGTAAAATGGTTTTTCGTATTTGTAAGAATGAGTTTTATTTCTGTGTTATCCATGATATTTTTATGGTTAGTATTGTTTGAAAAATCATCTAGAATCATTCTAGGACCTATAGCATTGACTTTAATATTTGGTGATAATTCTACTGCTGCAAATTTTGTGAAATCTGATAGTGATTTTTTTGACATTGTATATGTGAAAGATTTTGTAGCATTTTTTGTCACTATTGCGTCAATTATATTAATGATATTCCCTATAGTAGGGCATTTTTTTGCAAAATATTGAGTTAAGAATAGAGGAGCTTTTATGTGTAGATCATAATTGTATGAAAAATCTTCAATAGAAGTATTCATTAGTGTGTTTTTATAGAATACTGATGCATTGTTAATAAGACAATTACAATAAGGCATGGATTGGAAAGTTTTATCTATAATAGAATTGAGCGAGTTGAATTCTGTTAGATCGGCTTGTATTAGAATACATTGTCTATTATATAAATTTTCAATAATATCCTTTGTTTTTATTGCATGATCTTTAGAAATATTGTAGTGGATAGCTACATCATATCCATTACCAGCTAAGAACATTGCCATTGCTTTGCCTAGCCTTTGTGCTCCACCTGTAATTAGTACACCTTTCTTATCTAATATTTGTGACATACTAAGTAATTAGATTGGTAAAACAGAAGCCATAGTGACTTAGCCATTGTAGTTTGTTGCTGTAGAATTTACGTAGGTCGCTAATGTTGTATTTAAGCATAGCAATTCTTTCAATGCCAATGCCAAATGCAAATCCACTGTATTGATCTGGATCAATATTTACGTTTGTTAAAACATTACGATGAACCATACCACAGCCTAAAATCTCTATCCACTTTTTTTGATCGCACTGTATATCAACTTCTGCTGATGGTTCAGTAAACGGAAAGTAGCTATTGCGAAATCTGATTTGAATATTTTCCCCAAAAAACTTTTTTAAAAAGTAGTTAATACAATATTTTAGATGCCCCATATTAATATTTTTGTCGATATATAGCCCTTCTATTTGGTGAAACATTGGACTATGTGTTGCATCCCAGTCATTTCTGTAAACTTTTCCAGGAGCAATAATTTTAATTGGATAATTTCCATTATTGGATTCCATTGTTCTAATTTGTACAGAAGAAGTATGTGTACGTAGAACTACTCTTTTTTTGTTTACTAATGTTTTTAAATAAAAAGTATCGTTTTCTTCTCTCGCTGGGTGGTGTTTATGTGTATTAAGTGCGTCAAAAACATGAAATTCATCTTCAAGCTCTGGTCCATCAGATAATTTAAAACCTAAGGATGCAAAAATATGTTTTACCTCATGTAAAGCTTTAGAAATTGGATGTAATTTTGCTATTTGTTTTGGACGTACTGGCACACTAATATCAATTTTGTCTTCCATTAATTGAGCATCAATTTGTATTTTATGTAGCTTTTCTTTTTGTGAATTCATTAAAGATCTGAGCTCAGCACATATAGAGTTAACAGCACTTCCAATAGATTTTCTTTCTTCTATGTTGTTAATTGCTGAAATACTTTTTAAACATGCTGTTATTACACCTGACTTGCCAAAGTAATGAAGCCTTACACGCTCTAATTCTTCAAGGGAAGAAGTAGATAATATCTTATTAGTAGCTTCTGTTTGTAAGCTGTATATATTACTGTGCAACACGAGATTTAGTTAAAGCTTCTTTAGTAATGTCTACAATTTGTTTGAAGTTGTCCTGGTTGTTGACTGCCATATCTGCGAGTACTTTTCTGTTTAGTGTTATATTTGCTAAAGATAAACCATGGATAAAATCTGAATACAAAAGACCATGCTGTCTTACAGCTGCATTAATACGCATGATCCATAAACTTCTAAAAAATCTTTTTCTATTACGCCTGTCACGGTAAGCGTACTGTAGTGCCTTTTCTACCCTTTGTAGAGCTACTCTATAACAATTCTTAGAACGTCCCCTATAGCCTTTTGCTAGCTTGATAATCTTCTTATGCCGTGCTCTTGTTGTAACACCACGTTTAACTCTAGCCATTTCTAACCTCTAAACATTAATACTATTACCTGCTATAAGGCATAAAGAGCTTAACTATACGTGAATCAGAAGAATTCATTATAGCAGTACCACGTTGAACGCGAATGCTTCTCTTGCTCCTTTTAGTCATACCATGTCTTTTTGCAGATTGAGTAGACTTTATTTTACCTGTTGCTGTAACACTAAACCTTTTTTTTACAGAAGATTTAGTTTTTAATTTTGGCATCTCTATCCTAAAATATTTCGCAGAAAGCTAAATCTTAATCTATTCGCGTTAATAGTGTCAAGTATATTTTCTAAATTTTGTTTTTGGTGATTGATGTTGTAGTTGTTAATATTTTTTTATAAATATATGTTAAAATTAAGTGGCATACTCTAATTAACGAAAGGCTACAACTTTTGGATATGGTGATATAATTGAGAAGACATTACATAAGTTATTGCAAAATTATTAGCAATAATTTATATAAGTGTATGTATTACATTAATCAGTAATATATTGTTAATATTTGTATTTTATTTATTTTGTATTAAACCTGGTTATTAGTTAAATTGAGAATTTTGGAGAGATTTGTATGTCAAATAGTAATGTTCCTTTATCTCCTAACCCTAAGGGGTCTTCTTCTACTTTAGAAGACTCTGGCCCTTTGATGCCTAGGGCTGTTGCGGTCTGGTTGGTAGATAATACTATATTGACTTTTGAGCAAATAGCAAAATTTTGTAACTTGCATCTGTTGGAAGTTAAAGGTATTGCTGATGGTGAAGTTGCAAAAGGTGTGGTTGGATGTAATCCAATTACAATGGGACAAGTTACAAAAGAGGAGATTGAGTGTTGTCAGAGGGATCCTAGTAGAATACCAAGGTTAATTAGTTATAGAAACTTTAAGAAAAGTAAGAAAAGAACTGTTAGGTATACACCTATAGCACGTCGTAGAGATAAACCTGATGCTGTTGCATGGATTTTAAAGTATTGTCCTGAAATGCAAGATGTTTGTATTGCAAAATTGATAGGTACTACAAAGTCAACTATTGCCGCTATTCGAAATAAAGAACATTGGAATTCAAGTAATATTAAGCCCAGGGATCCTGTATTGCTTGGCTTATGTACTCAAGTAGATTTAGACGAAGCAATTATGAAAGCCCAAATAGTTGCAGAAAGAGAAAGAAGAGTAAAAAATATCAAAACTAGTGATTTTTCTGTCTCTGACTCAGTATAAAGTTATTATGTAATAAATGTTTACTTAATTGTAATAAGTGCATATAATTTAATTGACAGTATGTCTGTTTAAATGTCGTAGATATACGCTGTTTATTAGTAATTTGTATTAATGGCGTTTTTTATATAGTAGCGTTATTTGATAATCAGTGAGTGTTGATTAAGCTTTTTTATCTTGCGCTTTAGTTAAAATTCAGTAGCCTGGACTATAGTTTTTTAGAAGTTCTATTGTTTCTATTAATCTAGAGTAGTGTTTATTTATTGTTAAGTTAATATTAATTATTGAGTAAAATTATCATAAGAATTCAAAAGTTAGTATTGTCTTTGTTATGTTAGCGGTAGTACAACTTAAGTCTTAATTTTTTAACATTTAATATAGATAAGCGTATGTATGATTTTATGTTTATTGTATAGATTTAAATTATAGGTATATAGTGTTGAATGAAAAAAAGAAAAGAACAAGATACGTTAGTAAAAAAAATGCTAATAAGAATATATTGGTTAAGTCAGCGGCAAATGTTGTAGATAAATCAGAGGTAGTAGAAGAGAAGGAAGAAGTAGAAGGAAAAGTAGAAGTAGCAGAACAAGAAGTGAAAGTCTTGGATTTGAGTGA
>NZ_QOHL01000002.1:0-119298 GCF_004181775.1 Ehrlichia minasensis | reverse complement strand
TTTTATTTTTTTTAAATTTTTTAAAAAAATTTTAAAAAATAATTATTAAAAAAATTTTTTTTTTTTTTTAAAAAATATAAAAAAATTTTAAAAAAAAAAAAAAAAAAAAAAAAAAAAAAAAAAAAAAAAAAAAAAAGATTTTATTGAGTTTTACAGTATGAAAAAGGAATTATTTCATTATATGTGTTAAGTATAAGTTTTAGTAAGATTAATTTGTATACTGTAGTTGTGCAAACTCAAATAATCATTCTTTCGATCAATGCTAATAGTAAAAATTGATTTTGTAAAAATTTGAGGTAGTGCGAATAAGATGTAACTTATGCTGAGATTGTTATTTGTATGCGGTGCCACTACTTTGGTTCCTAAAATGCTGTGTAAATATAATAAGTTGTTGTCTACTTATATAGTAATGATGAAGAGATAAACAGCAATATTACTACGCCACATTCAAATAGTGTTTACAGCCTTTATTATATGGATTGTATCAAACAAAGTTAGTATACTGTATCATAAGCAGTACAAGCTTAAGCTTAGTATATACTGTTTATTTGGTATTAGTAGAAATGAAAATAAACAATATCTGTTTATATATTTACACAGAATTCATTGCATAATTTAGAAAAAATGGTGTCACGTTGAGTGATGATGTGTTTGTAGCATGTGAAGGAATTAATGTATATGGTATCATAAAAGAACATACTATTGCATTATTTAAATATGTTAAAGAGTAGTATAAAATTAAATTTCAAGAAACAAGTTTCTCGTACATATTTGCTGAGTTTTTATAATATGAAAGTGAATTATTTCATACTATTTTTCAAGATACAAAGTTAAGTGAGGTTAATGTAAATCTTGTGACTGGTGAGAGTAAATATGTTATGTATCTGGGTTAGTATGTATTATTTAATTTATATAGAACTCTTAATCATAAGTAAGTTTGTAAAAAATTCTATAGTAAATAATATTTTATTAAAAATAAAACAATTACATGCAGTTAATGTAATTATCTAAAGTTGTATACCTATTTTAATGTCTAAAATCCGTAAGTATTGTAAGTACTTAAATATTTGTACAACACTGTCAATGTTCTGATGATATATTTTCAATTTTCTAATTTATATAATCAGTATTTAACAAATGATTTATTAGTAATCAGAGATTTGTATAAAATGTGTGGGAATAATAGAAAATAGTACATAGTTTTTTCAAAAGGTTTTTTGAATGATTGGATATCTGGGTATTATCTTATATTATTATGGCAGTTGACTGTGTTGATGTAATATAAATCAATATTTTATATATTTGTAATGAATAATTTTTTTTAACATATGCTATATTCTGCAAATTTCTAAATGTATTAAGATAGGGCTATTCTGCTGTTGGTCTCAGTTTAGTGCATGATGTATATCATGTAATTGATGAAACTGAGATGTTATATGTATTTGTAATTAGTTTTTGATAGTAAAATGCTTAATTATAAAAAGTAAACTTATAATATTAATCTTGTATATAAAAAATCAAAATCATATGCAGTTAATATTAGCATATAGTATTTGCTTCAAAGTGTTGTGCATATTTTGTTCAATAAAAAAATGTTTAGATATGCTAAATCGACAAGCAATTGCATTATAAAAATGACTATTATCAATACCAAAATTACTCTACATCTCAACTTAAGTCTACGGTCTATAAGTTATAGATCAAAATTTAATAAATATTATAGGCAATAAGTAAAATGGTATAGAGAAATAAGCTCTTTATGTTATAATATTTTAAACAATAGAGTACTCTTAGGTTATTTTGATTTATTAAAGTGTAATATTAAATTTATTTTTTAACCAGATCTTACATGTTATGTATAATATAAAGAAAACAGTTGTTTAATATCGTATATTAAGATGTATGTTGAAGTAAAGAATTACACCTGTAATGATTAGTTGTGCTAATACATGTATGTATATATCATGACTAGAGTAAAACCTCAAATTCTAAAGGGAAAAATTGACTTTGTCAATAGCGGTGTGATAAGATAATTTATCATTTGTAAAAAAAGTCATACATAAGGAAAATCATATGCAATTGATATTCTTATTTAAAGACGATATACCTACTCTAGTGCCTAAAAATGTATGTAAGTATAATAAAGCGCTAGATCGTTATGAATCAGAAGAACCAAATCTAAACCTTACTGTACCATTGGGCCTTGATAACCCAGATTCTCAATTCCGTCATCTATATAACACAGTATTTGATAGATATTGTATAGCGACTAGTGTGTCTTTTGACTATGACATACTATTTTTATTTGGTCGGAATAGAAGTGGTGTGAATCAATATATAGTATGTTGTATTACAAGTTCTGATTTAAGAAATATTATAAAATATGGTCTTGTATTACAGCCTGGTACTTTGATATCAGCTGGAGGTATGATGGTAGAAAGGCCAATCGAAGAGCATTCTTTGGCTTTATTTGAAATGTTTTGTGACAAAATTAAGATTGCTGGTAATAGAGAAAGTACACGCAGTTTTCGTATTGATTTTTTCAATGATAAAGGTGAGTGTTTTGATTACAAATGTAAGAATGCTGCTTTAAGTGAAATTAGTGTAGATACTGCTGGTAATGATGTTTATATTATGAGTCTTACTTGAAACTTAAAAAGTAAATCTTAATAATATTGGTAAAAATTGACACTATCAATACAGTTGTGGTACACTACATATAGTGTGTGTTGAATATATACAAATATAGTGGAATTAATATTACTTTTTGAGCAGGGTGTACCTGTATTATATCCTGCAAATGTGTGTAGTTATGATAAATCAGAAAATTCATATAAAGTAGACTATCCTACTCTTGATCTTTCAATGAATGTGACACCTCCAGGTGATAATGTACCTTTACATCGGTTGTATGGATCAACATTTACACGATATTGTATTATAAGCAGTACAAGTTTACCGGTATGTATATATTGTTTATATGGTATGACTAGGGGGGGGGGGAGAAGGTATTTGTAATTTTTGGTTTAGAATCTAATGTATTAGGGGACTTCATAGAAAGAGGTACAGTACTGGATGATGAAAGATTGATAACGGGTGGTTTTGTACACAATGATAATACAGTTGAACAAAATACAAGGAATTTGTTTAGTGAGTTTAGCAATTATATGCATATTAAGTCCGATAATGATACATCTCGTACATATAGGCTTGATTTTTTCAATGATTCAGGAGAGTTATTTGATGTTGTATATAAAGATACACAGCTTCAACAGGTAATAGTAAATCCTGTGACTGGTGCACAGCAATATGTTATGCATTTATAGAAAATTATACTTATATTATTATTTTTTACTATTAAAAACACATATTTTCAATTAATTAAATCTCATATTTAACATAATGCTGTAATTATAATTGTTTATATAGTATTGTGTAAATAGATTTTCAAAACCCAGATTGATAAAAATTATATTTATTACGTAAACTTTGTAAAAAAGTTTTTGCGTATTAAGGTTGTATGTATAAATAATTTTCAGATTTTTAGCAAATTATAAATGATTAATATAAGTTGACTTATATTATTGAAATATATGAATTAGTAGTTTACTTGGGAATTTTATATAGTTATACTGAGTTTAATTCTTGTTAAATTTGTTAATTATTAACAGATGTAAAAATAATGGTTTATTTTTTATTTCACTTTTTTGCAGCATTAATAGTATTGTCAGCAGTAGCTGTAGTTTATGTATCAAATCCTGTTTACTCTGTATTGTTTTTAATTTTAACGTTTTTCATATCTAGTACATTATTTATTTTATTAGGTGCAGAGTTAATAGCAATGTTAGTTATAATAGTTTATGTTGGTGCTGTGGCTGTACTGTTTTTGTTTGTAGTTATGATGTTGGATATAAACTATTCTAGATTTAAAAATGGTTTTACGAAATATCTTGCCATAGGGTTGCTTTGTGGTGTTATATTATTTGTTAATATAGTATTTATTATTAAGCAGTCTGTAACAGCTGAATTAGTAACGGAACCTGTACCATATGTAAGTAATGTTATTGCTATTGGTAATTTAATATATACTGAATATATGTATATATTTCATTTGTCTGGTATATTGCTTTTAATATCAATAGTTGGAGCTTTAGTATTAACTTTACGTGCTAAAAACAGTAGTGTGCGTAGGCAGAATATAAATATGCAAATCAATAGACCATCTTCTATAAAATATGTAAATGTTAAAGTAAAAGAGGGAGTTAATTATGAAGATTCTAATTGATGCTGGTATTACTTTGAATCATTTTCTTATTTTGGGTGCAATTTTATTTACTATTGGTGTATCTGGAATTTTTATTAATCGTAAAAACATCATTACTATTCTTTTATCAATAGAATTAATGTTATTAGCTATAAATATTAATTTTACTGCTTTTTCAGTATACCTTGACAATATTTTGGGGCAAGTCTTTGTGATGTTTATATTAACAGTTGCTGCTGCAGAATCTGCAGTAGGATTAGCCATCATTGTAGTATATTTTAGAAGTTCTGGTAATATTGATATTGAAACAGCTAATAAAATGAAGGAATAAAGAGTTTTTCTTGAGTATTTGTTGACTAATTATAATTAATTATTTTAATTGATTTATGATCAATTAATTGAGGATCAGGTTTTATGGTTAAGATTGAGCTATTATGTGTTTTTTTTCCATTGATAGGTGCTATTTTTGGTAAGATAATCAATAATAGATTTGCTTCTCAATTAGTTATAACTTGTTTAGTAGTATGTGCATCATTGTTGTCATGGTACTTGTTTTTTAATTTTAAAGACAGTTATATTATTACATTATTTCCATGGATTGAGTTATATAAGTTAAAAATTAATTGGTCACTATATATAGACTCATTGAGTATAATTATGCTGGTAATAGTGAATACAGTATCAGCAGTAGTGCATCTTTATTCAATAGGTTATATGTCTCATGATGCTGGTGCACCTAGGTTTTTATCTTATTTATCATTATTTACATTTTTTATGTTGATTTTGATAACGAGTGATAATTTTGTTCAGCTTTTCTTTGGCTGGGAAGGTGTAGGACTATGTTCTTATTTATTAATTGGTTTTTGGTTTGAAAAGGCTTCAGCTACTAAAGCAGCGATGAAAGCTTTTATTATGAATAGGATAGGGGATTTTTTTTTTATATTAGGGATTATAGCAGTATTTTGGGTATTTGGATCTTTAGAGTTCAGTAAAATATTTGGAATGCTTGATTCAGTGTATGTTGAAGGAAAGATGAATTTTCTTGGCTACCAGATGCCTTATGTAGACGTAATATGTCTATTGCTTTTTATTGGTTGTATGGGTAAATCTGCACAGATTGGCTTGCATACATGGTTACCTGATGCAATGGAAGGACCTACCCCTGCTTCTGCGTTGATTCATGCTGCAACTATGGTAACAGCAGGAGTATTCCTTGTTGCTAGATGTTCTCCATTGTTTGAAGTATCAGAATTAGCACGTAATGTTATTCTGACTGTTGGCACATGTACTTGTTTTTTTGCAGCAACTGTTGCTATTGTACAAGATGATGTGAAAAAGATAATAGCATATTCTACTTGTAGTCAATTGGGGTATATGTTTATTGCATGTGGTTTATCAGTATATGATGTAGCTGTATTTCATTTGATGACTCATGCTTTTTTTAAAGCTTTGTTATTTTTGTGTGCTGGTAATATAATTCATTCTACACATGAACAAAATATTCATAAAATAAATGCTTCTTGGCGTCAAATACCATTTACATATGTACTGACTTGGATAGGTTCTTTAGCTTTAGCAGGTATTTTCCCTTTTGCTGGCTTTTATTCAAAAGATTTAATTATTGAAAGTAGCTATCATGTTAATACTATTTCTTTTATAGTATGTAATTTGGTTGCATTTTTGACTTCATTTTATTCTTGGAGGTTAATTATATTAGTTTTTCATAGAATTAATTCAAAAAGAGAGTCAATACATGAATCAGGCAAGATAATGCTTCTACCTTTATTAATATTAGCTATAGGTTCTGTTTTTGCTGGTATGTGGGGGCAGAATTTATTGTTAATTAATGATCCTGCATTCTGGAATGGTAGTATAATAATCCATGAACATGAGGAAGTTGTTTTATTTGTAAAATTATTGCCATTGCTTCTAAGTATACTTGGAATAATATGTGCTTATTCAAGATATTTTTACAGTTACTTTGGTGATTTGCGTTTTAATAAGCTGTTAAAATTCTTATATAATAAATGGTATTTTGATGAATTATATAATGTTGTATTTGTAGTACCTATTAAGTGTATAGCTAATTTATTTTCTAAAGTAATTGATAAAAAAATAATTGATAATTTTGGGTTAGGTGGTATTAGTAGATTAGTAGATTCCTGCTCAAAAGGTAGTATTAAAATACAAACTGGGTTTATTTTTGATTATGCATTTGTTATGCTACTAGGGTTGATAAGTATTATCATGTGGTTGATTTATAATAATATAAGATTTTAAAGATTATGCTATTTTTTATGGTTTTCTTGCCAATATTAGGGTCATGCTTATTAGCAGCTAGTAATTTTAAGGCAGATTCTTTATTCATAAAGTTAGTTTCTTTAGTGTGTTCTAGTGCTGTATTCATTATAAATATTGTTATAGCTGTAAAATTTGATTATCTATTTAAGGGTTTTCAGTTTGTATATCGTTTAGCGCAAGGTTTTGCAGTCGGTATAGATGGCTTATCTTTACCACTTCTATTATTAACAACTTTTTTATTTTTATTATCTGTTATTTTTGCTTTATATAATATGAAGTCAAGTAACTTACGAGTATTTCTTGCTTTATTATTATTACTAGAAGGATTAACGATAGGGGTATTTACTTCACTTGATATAATAATGTTTTATATATTTTTTGAAGCAGTTTTAATCCCAATGTTTTTTATTATAGGAATGTGGGGACATGAAGATAGAGTATATGCTACATTTAAATTATTTTTGTATACTTTAGCTGGTTCTTTGTTATTTCTGGTAGCAGTATTATATGTATACTTCTTTTCTGGTGGGGTAAGTGATATAGAAAAATTGACTTATATTTTATCAAGTTATTTAAATCTGACTGCACAAAAATGGGTTTGGATTGCATTTTTTATTTCGTTTGCAATAAAAATACCTGTTGTACCTTTTCATACTTGGTTGCCAGATGCTCATGTTCAAGCTCCTACAGTAGGGTCTGTTTTATTAGCTGGTATACTGATTAAAATTGGTACATATGCATTATTAAGATTTTCTATACCTATGCTGCCAGAAGCTAGTGTATATTTTGCAAATTTCGTTATAGTATTGAGTATTATAGCTGTAATTTATGCATCATTAATATCTTTTGTTCAGAGTAATATTAAAAAGTTAATAGCATATTCCTCTATAGCTCATATGGGATTTGTTACCGCAGGAATATTTTCTTTCAATGAATATGGTGTATCTGGTGCTGTATTTCAAATGATTAGCCATGGTCTCATATCAGCAGCATTGTTTACCTGTGTTGGTATACTTTATAATAGGACTCATACTTTGGAGATATCCAAGTATAGTGGATTAGCAAAAATAATGCCTAAATTTTCTATTATGTTTATATTTTTTTCAATGGCTTCAATTGCTTTACCTGGTACTTCAGGTTTTATAGGAGAATTTTTATCTATATTAGGAGTTTTTCATTACTCTAAGTTATTTTCAGTTTTGATTGCTCTTGGTGTGATATTAGGTGCTTTATATATGTTATTTTTATGCAAGAAAATAATCTGGGGCGCACCAAATTGTGATTTAATAGATTGTAATCTTAGTAAAAGTGAGTTATTTATTTTAGCAACTTTAGCTACTTTTATATTATTATTTGGATTATATCCTTATTATATCTTGCTAAAATGCTTAACTCCATTAGTGGAGCAGCTGTATTTAAAAAACTTTATACTTTAGCAGCATTTGAGATTATTATGTGTTGGAATAATTTTGTCTATATAATACCAGAAATTTTCTTAGTGAGTTCATCATTAGTGTTCTTATTGTTAGGGATTGTACTGAATAAAAAAGTTATACATGTTTTGTCTCTGATTAGTTTATTAATTACTGTTGGTATTGTTGGTATTAATTTAGAGATCGAGCCTCAGTTGATTTTTAATGGGCTTTTAAAATCTAATTTATATATTTCTGTTGCAAAAGTTATAATTTTATTATCTAGCAGTAGTGTTTTATTTATGCTGTTAGTTTCTGGTAAAGAATATTGTTATGAATTTTCTATAATGATTTTATTTGCAGTTTTTGGATTAATTACTTTAATTTCTGCAAATAGTTTACTTTCTTTTTATTTGTCATTTGAAATACAAAGTATAACTTTATATGCGTTGACATGTTTTGATAAGAGTGCAATTAGATCTTCTGAATCAGGCATAAAATATTTTGTGTTAAGTGCATTGTCTTCTTGTATTATGCTATATGGCATTTCTATGTTGTATGGTTATACAACACAGGTTGGATTTTCTGGGATATGTAACTTCTTTTCCAATAATGATAACATACCTTTAGGTGCAATTTTAGGAGTGATACTTATTTTAATTAGTATATTTTTTAAACTATCAGCGTCTCCATTTCATATGTGGGTACCTGATGTTTATCAAGGTACTTCAACTATTATGACAACATTTTTTTCTATAGTTCCAAAAAGTACTTTTATACTTTTATTGATGAGAATATTGAATGAGGTATTACCAAGTTTATCTAAGGATTGGCAACAGATAATGATTTGTGTTGCTGTGTTATCTATATTTGTGTCAGCATTTGGTGCAATGAGGCAGACTAATTTGAAAAGGTTATTTTCATATGCAGCTATTGGTCATATTGGATATATGTTAGTCTCGTTAGCTGTAAACACTACTGTAGGTAATGCAGCTGCTATGATGTATCTGTTATTGTATGTTATCATGAATATAGGACTTTTTTGCATTTTAGTACAATATAATGATGATGATTGTAATTTGTTAAATTTAAAAGGGTTGCATAATAAATCTCCAGTTATTGCATTTTGTATTGCTGTAATTATGTTATCTATGGCTGGAATACCACCTTTGGCAGGCTTTTTTGCTAAATATGATGTACTGTCAAGTTTAGTAGAAAATGGTTTCATAAAAACTGCGGTAATTTTTGCTCTTGTAAGTGCTGTTTCATGTTATTATTATTTGAAGATTATTAAGGTGATGTATTTTGATTTGAATGATGATTCTTGTAATGTCTCAATTGCTAATAAGAAATTGTGTTTTGTTCTATTGTTGACAGTAATAGTTAATCTTGTATTTTTTGTTTTTGTTAGTCAGGTAAGAGATATTATAGGTTATTTTTTACATTTTAATTTTTTTAATGGATAATAATCCGAATCTTCGGTATATAATACCTGAAGTTATTAAATATTAAAGCATGTGAAAACAGTTTCTGTATTTGGCTCTACTGGTGCTGTTGGCCAAATGATAATTGATATAATATTTTCTGAGTTAGATAAGTATCAAGTAAAAGTATTAGTTGCTAAGTCAAATATTCAACTGCTAGTGTTTCAAGCTAAGTTGGTTAATGCAGAAAGAGTTGTTATTACTGATATTAGTTTATATCAAGAATTAAAGGATTTATTGATTGATACAAATATTAAAGTGAGTGCCGGTAATGATGGCATGATTATGGCTACGTCTTTGGATGTAGATTATGCAATGATGGCTATTGTAGGAATGGCAGCACTTGTACCGATGACCTATTTAGTAAATTCAAACGTTAAAGTTATTGCGCTGGCAAATAAAGAAAGTATAGTTTGTGGTGGTGCATTATTACTTAGTTTAGCAAGAGAAAAAAGTGTTAAAATTATTCCTGTGGATTCAGAGCATAATGCTATATACCAAATACTTGCTGACAAAGGCCATAAAGATTTAGAAAAAATTACATTAACTGCGTCTGGTGGGCCTTTATTATCGATGAATTATGAACAAATGCGATATGTAACTGTTCAAGATACAGTTAAGCATCCTATTTGGAAAATGGGAAAGAAAATATCTGTTGATAGTGCAACTATGATCAATAAATCTCTTGAGATTATAGAAGCATATTATTTATTTTCAATAAAAGCTGAAAAATTGGATGTAATAATACATAATGAATCTGTAGTACATGGGATAATATCTTATATAGATGGAACATCTATTGCTTTCATGTCTGTACCAGATATGAAAATTCCGATTATGCATTCATTATCTTGGCCAAATAGATCAGCTGCTTTATGTAAAAAACTGAATTTAGCATTATATAATCAATTGACTTTTATGAAGCCTGATATTTATAAATTTCCTGGAATAAAATTAGGTTTTGAAGTTTTAAAAACATCGAATGTTCATGCTAATAGTATTATTTTAAATGCTGCGAATGAAATTGCTGTTAATGCTTTTTTATCTAAAAAGATAATGTTTCTTGATATTGTAAATATAGTGTACGAAACATTAAATTTGGTTAATTACGGACGTATTAATTCTTTAGCAAGTATTCTTGATTGTGATGCAATAAGTAGGAGAGTAGCAAGTAGTATCATTGATAAATTATGTTAATATATATTAAAACATTTGCTATCATTGTATTATTAGTGTATTGTTTTATTTGTTTAGTAGTATATATGTTTCTGGTGTATTAACTATATGTTGTTTATCAATAATAATTACTTTTAAAAAAATATTAATTATTGAAAATAAATTATTTTAATACAGTGACATATTTGTTTTGATATTGTTAAATAATGCGTTTACTTAGCATGGTATATTTAGTATAAATATGTTAGGATAAGGAATATGTCTTATAGGTGTCGGATGTTTAGACGTAATATCTTGAATATACTGTTGATATTGGTTTTTTCTTTTGTTGTTTCATGTTCAAATAAAGTTAAATATCAATTTAGCAGGAAATATTCGCCAATTTATAATCCTGAAGGTGAATTTTTTGGTAATGATGAAGAATTTTATCGTGCTTATTCAATTTATAAGGAGCGTAGGGATTCTGCTACTTCAGGTATTAGTAAAAATAGTAAGCATGTTGATACAAAAAAGTTGAGACGAAAAGTTCAAGTAAGAAATGCAAATCCATTAGAGGAATATGATATTTTTTTAGAAAGAGAAGATCATGATTTAATGATAGATAGGAATGGAGTTAATTTAGTTGATGTGGAAGGTGCTAAGTTTGTTGTTCCTATAGAAAATGATATGCGTGATACAGTGCATGATGAGAAGCAAATAGGAGTGTCAGACACTAGTGTTAGTGGTTCTAAACCTCCAGTAAAAAAAGTTGAAGATAAAGGTAAATTACAGGATACTAAAGATAAGAAAGTTGATGACTCTAAATCTCCAGTAGTGAAGACTGGAGATAAAAGTAAGTTACAAGATACTAAAGGTAAGAAAGTTGATGATTCTAAGCCTACAGTGGTAAAAGTTGAGGATAAAAGTAAGTTACAAGATGCTAAAGGTAAGAAAGTTAATGATTCTAAGCCTCCAGTAGTAAAAGTTGAAGATAAAAGTGAATTACAAGATGCTAAAGGTAAGAAAGTTGATGATTCTAAGCCTCCAGTAGTAAAAGTTGAAGATAAAAGTAAGTTACAAGATGCTAAAGGTAAGAAAGTTGATGATTCTAAGCCTACAGTGGGAAAGGTTGAAGATAAGAATGAATTACAAGATTCTAGTGACTCTAGCAATGATAATCAAAGTGATAGGAAAGAACATGGGTTACTTTCATTATTAAAGTTTCCAAAAATAGAAGATGATAAACACAAAGATTTCAATGATGAATTAGAAGATAATAAAGTTAATAATGATGATGGTATTTTATTATCTCAGCCAAAGAATAGTGCAGAATCCTCTCAACATATTCCTGAAGAAGGTGAGCAAAAAAGTAATCACAAACCTTTACATTTTCTTTCATTTTTGAAGGAATCGAGTGATGAACAGTATGATGTTAAAAAAGGTGTACAGAAAGTAGAGAGTAAAAATGATCAAGATAAGTCTCCTATTTTGCGAATCAAAGAAGAAGAAAATGTGAAAATAATTAAGGATGATGAACAGGGTAGTGTTATTAAGGATGGTGATAATGATCATAAAGTAGTTCTATCTCAAGAGGAAGAAGAATTGTTGCAGAATCTTAGAAAAATAAAAGAGTATGATGAAGATTATACTATTACTTATTACTATGATGATGATAACTATGACGATACAGAATATTATAGAAAATAATAGTGAGAATTTTCATAAAAATTAAAAGTAGTAACATTTACTTTTGGTGTATATAATCTTCTATTGATGTGGAAGATTGCGGTGTGGTATGCAATGTGATGTTATAAGTAGTATTCTAAATGAAGAAAATTTGTTTGACTGTATAAAAAAAAAAGATAAGTTAACTCATGAGGTTAAAGTTGGTAGTGTAGTAATTGGTGGTAATAACCCTATAGTAATACAGTCAATGGCATTAGGTGGATCTGGAAATGCTGATGAAGATGCGCATGAAGTTTTAGAATTGGCAAAAGCTGGATCTGAACTGGTAAGAGTTGCAGTGAATTCAGAACAGGCTATAAAAAGTATTCCTTATATTAGGGACGTTCTGGTAGATAATGGTTTTGATGATAAGATGATAATAGGATGTGGACAGTATGAAATTGCTAGATTAGTAAAGGAATATCCAGAGTGTGCATCTGCTCTAGGGAAAATACGTATAAATCCAGGAAATATTGGTTTTGGTAATAAAAGAGATAAAAATTTTGAAGATGTTATAGAGTTTGCAATAAAATACGATATACCTATTAGAATAGGTGTGAATTGGGGAAGTTTAGATAAGTATTTAGCTTCAAAATTAATGAATGATAATGCATTGCTTAGCAATCCTAAACCAGATTATATAGTTTTACAAAAAGCATTGGTGATTTCTGCAGTGACAAGTGCTAAACGTGCAGAAGAAATTGGTCTTTCAAAAAATAAAATAGTTATATCTTGCAAAACTAGTAAAATACAAGATTTAATCCCTGTTTATACAGTGTTGTCAAATGTATGTAATTATCCTTTACATTTGGGTTTAACAGAAGCAGGTTCTGGTATTAAAGGAATAGTTAGTAGTGTTGCAGGAATATCTTATTTATTGCTTAATGGTATAGGTGATACTATACGTGTGTCACTAACTCAACAACCTGGTGAGTCAAGGGTGACTGAAGTGAAATTATGTCAAGAAATTTTACAAAGTATAGGATTAAAGAATTTTAGTGCACAAGTCACTTCATGTCCAGGTTGTAATAGGACTAATCCTAAATATTTTCATCAGTTGGTAAAAGATGTAAATGATTATATAGCAGGTCGTATGTCTGTGTGGAAAGACACTCATCCCAGAGCTAAAGATATGGTTGTAGCTGTTATGGGTTGTATAGTCAATGGTCCAGGTGAAAGTAAACATGCGAACTTAGGCATCAGTCTGCCTGGTTATGGTGAAAGACCTGTAGCTGCTGTATATCAAGATGGTGAAAAGTTATGTACTTTAGAAGGTAAAAATATTTTTGAGCAGTTTACATCAATAATTGAAAATTATGTTAACGTCAACTATCAATGAATAAAAAAGGTATTCTATATTATGAAATCTACAACTGGCGAAATGCCGTTTTTTAAGCATTTTGAAGAATTAAGATATAGATTATTTTTTTGCTTTGTGTTTTTTTGTATTATGTTTGGTGTGTGTTATTTTTTTTCTGAAAAAATATATAATTTTCTGTTAATTCCTCTAATAGATTTGGAAGGTGCTAATTCTGAATTTTCTTTAATATATACTGATTTAACAGAAGCTTTTTTTGTATATTTGAAGGTTGCTACTATGGCTGCTTTACTGTGTTCTTTTCCTGTTTTTGCATGGCAATTTTATATGTTTTTAGCTCCAGGGTTATACAAAAAGGAAAAACTGGTGTTATTACCATATTTAATATCAACACCAGTGCTTTTTGTAATTGGAGCTGCGATAGTTTACTATTATATATTTCCCTTAGCTTGGAGGTTTTTCATTGCTTTTGAAAATAGAGATGCTTCTATGGGTGTACCTATAGAATTTATGCCATCAGTAAGTGAGTATTTAGAATTAGTGTTGCAACTGATGTTTGCATTTGGAGTAGCATTTCAAATTCCTATATTTTTAACATTAATGTCTAGAATTGGTATAGTATCAGCTAAAAGCCTAGCAAAAAAAAGAAGAGTTGCAATTGTAATTATTTTTATCCTCGCTGCTATACTTACACCACCTGATGTATTGAGTCAAATAGGGTTGGCAATACCAATGTTATTATTGTATGAGGCATCAATATTAGCTTGTAAATATATTGAACGGCATGATAAATAATAATTTTGTTTACTTGTATCAATGTTTTTTGTATGTCATGGTATTGTTATAATTGATTAGTTTATTAGGTAATGAGAAAGATTTCTGAAGTGTTTTTACGTAGGAATAGGGTATCAATATTTCTATTAATGATGATATTGATATTTGGTTGTTATTCTTATTTTAACATTCCTAAAGAAAAGAATCCTGAAATTAAAAAACCTATTTTATCTATTTATACTACATTGCAAGGTATGTCATCCGAAGATGTAGAGAAGCTATTAGTATATCCTATTGAACGAGAAGTGAAGGCTATTAAAGGTATTAGTAGAATTACTTCTGTGGCTAAAACTGGATATGCAAATGTGATATTGGAATTCAATGCAGGATTTGACTATAAGGAAGCTTTGGAAAATGTTAGATCAAAAATTGATATAATACGTGCTAAATTGCCTCAAGAAGCAACTTTTCCTATGGTAAGTGAACAAAATTTCAGTTTATTTCCAGTATTAAGTATAGCTTTGACTGGTGATTTACCTAATAGAACATTGTTTAAGATTGCACGTAATTTACAGTCAAAATTAGAAGGTCTGTCGAATATAGAAAGTGTTAAGATTATAGGAAATAGTAAGGATATAGTTGAGGTCAATATTTCTCCTGATGTTATTAATAGCTATAATTTACAAATGCAAGATGTAGTGATGGCTATATTAAATAATAATCAGTTTGTAAATGCTGGAAATTTGGCTTCTGTAATTGGTAAATATACTTTGCATTTGCCGGGTCTTTTAAAAAATGTTCAAGATATTATGAATATACCAATCAAAACTGATGGGTATTCTGTGGTAACTGTTGGTGATATTGCTAATATAAAACTTGTACACCAAGATAATAAAGAGTTTGTTAGAGTAAATCATTATCCATGTTTAGTTTTAGAAATATCAAAGCAAACAGGTAAAAATATTATTGAAACTATATTTCAGGTAAAAGGACTCATAAGTAATTTAAGTGATGTATTCCCAAAAAATTTATCTATTATTTATTTGCAAGATGAATCAGAAGAGATACTGAATATTTTAAATGAGTTACAGAATGCTATTTTAATTTCAGTTTTACTTGTTGTAATCATTATGATGATATTTATGGGTACTAAAACTGCATTGTTAGTTGCTATATCTATACCTGGATCTTTCTTGTTTGGTATGATCGTCATGTATTTTCTAGGTTATACTTTAAATATAGTAATTTTATTCTCTTTAATTATGGCTGTTGGTATGCTAGTTGATGATGCAATAGTTGTTACAGAATATGCTGATAGAAAAATGATTAATGGATTGAGTAAAACTGAAGCATTTAAGCAAGCTGCATATGATATGTTTTGGCCTGTTGCATCAGCTACTTTAACAAAATTGGTGGTATATATTCCATTGTTATTTTGGCCTGGAACTACTGGTGAATTTATGAAATATATTCCAGTTGCATTAATTACAACTTTAAGTGGTTCATGGATTATGGCATTGATTTTTATTCCAGTTTTGGGATCTATTATAGGAACGCCATCCGTTACTGATAAAAAAAGTATAGCAAAGATTGTAGCGATAAGTACTGGTGATTTTATAAAATTAGGCAGTTTTACGGGAGGTTATAGTCAGATTTTAAAGTATATACTTGTTCATCCTAGAAAATTTATTTGTATAGTGGTTAGTATATTGTTTGTTTCTACTTTAGGATATTTTATAGTTGGTCCGGGTATAGAATTTTTTCCGAATATTGACTCAGAAAGGGTACTTATGACGATAAGATCAAGTAATAATTTATCTGTTAATGAGAGGGATAATATCTTAAAAGAAATTGAAAAGAGAATTTGTAATGTAAGTGGAATAAAATTTATTTATGCAAAGGCTGGTTTGTTTGAGTATTCACTAGATGTAGATGATATTATTGGTGAAATTCAGGTAGAGTTAAAAAGGTGGTCTGTGCGTAGGAAATCTGAAGCAATATTGACTGAGATAAAGAATAAATTACAAGATATTAAAGGTATTATTGTAAATATTGCAGAAGACAAAATGAAGCCAGTTACTGGTAAACCAATACGTATTGATATTAGTTCTTACAATGTTGCTAAGGTTAATGATGTGGCAAATAAAATAATGTCTATTATGAATAATTCTTTAGGATTTGAGAATGTTACAGATAATAGATCATCTTTAGAAATAGAATGGAAAGTTGATGTTGATAAATATAAGGCAATAAAATCTGGTGTTGATACTTCTATGATTAATAGATTTATAAAAATGATAGCTGGAGGAATATTATTAAATAAATATCATCCAGATAATGTTGATGATGAAGTCGATATTATTGTTAGATTTCCTAAAGAATACCGTAATTTAAATACCTTAAATAATTTGTTTGTTAGTAGCTTCAATGGATATACTGCTGTTAGTGATTTTGTTGTTTATAGAGCTCAATATAAAGAGGGAAGGATAAATCATGTTAATGGGATGAGAACGGTAAGTATAACTTCTGATTTATCTCAAGGGTATTTGTTAGAAAAGATGATAAATTTTTTAAAACAAAAATTTAAAGAGGATATAGATCCAGAGGTGCTGGTTGAAATAAAAGGAGAAATAAAAGATCAGGAAGAATCCCAAGGATTTTTAATTAAAGTATTTTTTGTAGTAGTATTACTTATTATGCTGATTCTAATTACTGAATTTAATAGTATTTATGATGCATTAATTATTATCACAGCAATTTTTCTATCAACTACTTGTGTATTTTTTGGATTTTTCATTACAGGACACGTTTTTTCTATGGTTATGGGGGGAGTAGGTATTATTGTATTGGCTGGTGTAATAGTAAATAATAATATATTACTGCTTGATGCTTTTTATATTAATATGGAGAGTGTTTGTGATAAAAAAGATGCTATAATAATGGCATCTTTGTCTAGAGTAAGACCAATATTATTGACAGTTGTTACTGGAATTATTGGGTTAGTGCCTATGATGTTGCGTATAAATTTTGATTTTATTAATCGGCAAATTATTTATAATTCCCCATCGAGTCAACTATGGTTTGAATTATCTTATACTATAGCTATCGGGTTATTTTTAGCTACTATTATTACTTTATTTTTCACTCCTGCGTTGCTTATGATTGGGAAATATAATAAAATTAATAAGTCAATTATAAAGGGAAATTAGGGTTACTGTTAAGAGAAATTACTTGACTTGGCTAGCAGTTATAATATAAACTGCTACCGCGGTTTTATCTGGATATGTGTCATTTTTAAATAATCGGGTGCACTAAATCTTAGTTTGTTGTACATTAGTTTTTGCTAAGGGTTTTTATGGTTAATCTACAGAATTTTGATAACTTAGAATTAATAAGGGTGGCTAAGGATATTGCTGACCAAAAAGGCTTAAATTTGGATATAATAATAAGGGCTATAGAAGAAGCTATTCAATTAACTAGTCGCAGTAAGTATGGAAATTGTAAGATTAAAGTTACAGTAGATAGGAAAACTGGTGTTGTGTCGACTTATAGACAAGTATTAGTTATTAGTGATAATGGTGAAATTGTTATTCCTGAAAATAAAGAAAGTGAAATAGATTCTTCTGATATAAGCAAATATAAACTGATTACTTTGGCAGAAGCTAAGCAAATTGATGAAAATGCTGAAATTGGAGATATAATGCTAGAGCATTTGCCTGTTATTGATCTTGATTATAGTTCTGCTAAGATTGCAAAGCAAAAGATAGCTCAAATTATTGTATCAGAAGAGCGTAAAAAACAATATGAAGATTTTAAAGATCGTATAGGTGATATTGTTTATGGTACTGCTAAACGTATAGAATATAATAATGTTATTGTAGATTTAAATGGAAACGAAGGTTATTTATCAGCTGCAAACTTGATAAAAGGTGAAGTATTTCGTGTTGGAGACAGGGTAAAAGCTCATATAGAAGATGTGAGAAAAGAAAATTCAGGACCTCAAATATTTCTTTCAAGAATCAATAAAGGGTTTATGGAGCAATTGTTCAAGCAAGAAATTCCAGAAATATATGATGGGATAGTGACAATTAAGGCAATAGCAAGAGATCCAGGATCTAGATCAAAAGTTGCTGTTTTTTCTTCAGATAAAAATATTGATCCAGTTGGTGCGTGTGTTGGTGCAAGAGGTGTAAGGATTCAGAGTATTATTTCTGAATTACATGGTGAGAAAATTGATGTAATTTTATATTCTCCAGAACTTGCTAAATTTATAGTTAATGCTATAGCTCCAGCAGAAGTTTTAAAAGTGATTATTGATGAAGATAAAGAAAAAGTAGAATTAATCATTCCTGAAAATCAGCTAAGTTTAGCAATTGGTAGATATGGACAAAATATTAGGTTAGCATCTGAGTTGATTGGTTGGAAAATAGATGTAATAGGTGATGAAACTGAATCTACTAGAAAAGCAAAAGAATTAAATGCAGGATCAAAAATATTTGTTGAAGGATTAGATGTTGAGGAAATAATAGGACAGTTATTGTTTACTGAAGGATTTGTTAGTATTGAGGATATAGACCAAGCATCTGTTAGTGATATTTCTGCAATAGATGGGTTTAATGAGGAAATAGCAGAAGAATTAAAGAGTAGAGCATCTGATTATTTGACGCGTAAAGATGCTGAAATGAAGCAAATTTTGGATAGTTTGTCAATTGACAAAGATGTTACTACTTTACCATTTTTAAAGCCAAGTGACATTATAGCATTGTCTGAGAATGGTATTAAAAATCTTGAAGATATTGCTGGATTATGTACAGATGAATTTTTCGATATTGTTCCTAATATTGCGTTAACTAAGGATCAAATTGACTCTGTTATATTAGAGTCTCGTAAAAAAATAGGATGGTTGTAACTTTTGTTTTTGGGTAGTTGTGTATGAATGAGTCTAAAGGTGTTGTAGATAGTGGATTGATGTCTGGTAAAACTGAACGTACAACACTCAAGCTTAGTGATAAGTTAAAGTTATCTTCTAATATACAACAGAATATGAAATTTGCTTTAAAAAAATCCATAACTACTGTAGAGGTTCGTAAAAGTAAAAAAAGAAGAGATATTGATAATATTGAACAAGCTTCTGTAGTGTTACAAAATGATAATGTTTATCAAAGTGATAGAGATAATAATGCTCTGACAATACAAGAACAAATTTCTCGTATGAATGCTTTACAAAATGCTAGTATAAATGATAAAAAAGAAGAAGTAAGTGATGCTCAGGCAGATAAAAAAGAGGAAATTATTAACGCTGAGTCAATAGGGTTGTTGCATATTGAGGAGAATATCAATACTGATCCGGTTATTGAAGAGGAGCATAGTGAAAAAATTGAAGAAGTCATAGAAGAGTCAGTTATAGAAGACCAACCTGATTCAGCACCTTTAGATATAATTGAAGAAAGAAGCGAACCAACAGATGATCAAAATGTAGATAATAGTATAATTGATTTATTGCAGTCTAAAGCTGTTGAAGAAAAGAAGCTTAAGAAATATGAAAAAGAACATGAAGAAAAGAAAGGCAATCCGAAAAAAGGTGTCTCTAATCATATGTACAGTAAGCATGTGAAATTGGTAATAGAAGAAGAATTAGAGGATAATAATAAACAGGTTATCCAAGTACATAAAACTAGAAAAAATCGTGCTGTTAATTTTATAAAAAACAAAATTACTCGTAAGGTACTAATACCGAAAAAGATTACTGTACAAGAATTAGCTAGTAATATGTCTGAAAGAGTAAAAGATGTACAGAATATGTTATTTCAAATGGGGAGGCGTGATATTAAGCCAAATGATTTTTTAGATTCAGAGCAGGCTGCTATTATTGTAGAAGCTTTTAATCATACTTTCAAGTTAGTAAATGATGGAAAATTAGAAGATGATTTATATTCTGATGGTAATGATAAGGAATTACTTCCTAGAGCACCAGTTGTAACTGTTATGGGTCATGTAGATCATGGTAAAACTTCATTACTTGACGCTATACGTGAGTCAAATGTTGCAGATGAAGAGTTTAAAGGTATTACACAACATATAGGTGCATATCAGATAGTACTTGATTGTGATAAGAGGATTACTTTTATTGATACTCCAGGTCATGAAGCATTTACTGCTATGAGAGCATGTGGTACAAATGTTACTGATATAGTGGTATTGGTTGTGGCTGCTGATGATGGTATTATGCCTCAGACAATAGAGTCAATTAATCATGTAAAAGCAGCTAATGTTGCAATGATAGTTGCTATTAATAAAATTGATAAACATGATGCTAATCTTGATAAAATTACTAATAGTTTACTTAATCATGGGATTGTTGCAGAAAGCTTAGGAGGAGATGTTATTGTTGTTCCTGTATCTGCTAAAGAAAAGATAAATTTGGATCAATTAAAATCAAGTATATTATTAATGGCAGAGTTGTTAGAGTTAAAAGCTGTTTATAATACTAGAGCTTCTGGAGTAGTGATTGAATCAAAAGTTGATAAAAGTTGTGGAGTTATGGCAACTTTAATAGTACAAAAGGGAACTTTAAAAGCAGGTGATATTATTGTTGTTGGTCATAATTCGTATGGTAAGGTACGTAATATGTTTAATAGTGATGGAAGAAGTGAAAAAATTGCTATTCCATCAATGCCAGTGAAAGTATTAGGTTTAAATAATATACCTAATTCTGGTAGTAGTTTTATTGTTGTAGATTCTGAAAAGCAAGCACGTGAATTGATTAATTATAGGCAAGAATTGCTTAATACATCTTTGGAAGAAAATACAAAATCAAAAATGGATGCTAGTAGCATGTTAGCTTGTGATATAGTTGATGAGTTAAACGTGATTTTAAAATGCGATGTCATGGGGTCTGTTGATGCAATATGCTATTCGATAAGTAAAATTACTCATGAAGATATTAAGTTAAATATTTTATATAAAGGTGTAGGTAATGTTACAAAATCTGATGTGTTGTTAGCGGAAACTTCAAATTCTATCATTTTAGCTTTTAATGTAAAAACCGATGCGCAGGTAAAAGAATTAGCGAAGCAAAAGTGTGTTGAAATAAATCACTACTCTGTTATATATGACATAATAGATGATGTAAAAAGAATATTAAGTAGTATGTTAAAGCCATTGCAGCAGGAGGTGCAAGTAGGTACTTTGGCTATAAGGAAAGTATTTTCTTCTGGAAATGCAGGAAGTGTACTTGGGTGTTATGTAACAAGTGGGGTGGTTAAAAAAGGTTCTTTAGTAAAATTAAGCCGTAATAATAATGTTATTCATGAAGGAAAGATTAAAGTTTTACGTCGTTTTAAAGATGATGTGAAAGAAGTTGCATCTGGATTTGAATGTGGTATTTTGTTAGATTATTCAAAAGAAGTGTATCCGGAGAGTGATATAATTAATGTATTAGAAGTAATTGAAGAAATTAGAGTAATTAAATGATTTATAAATCTGAGAATTTTAGAAATTTAAAAGTTGCTTCAGTGTTGAATAGGGCAATATCTAAAGTTTTAATGCAAGATATTTGTTTAGCTAATAGTCATTTAATAACTATATCTAAAGTAGAAGTAAGCAATGATATAAGAAATGCCAATGTTTTTATTATAATTTCTCAAGACTGTACAGATAAAGAAGCGATTATTAAAGAATTAAATGACTCATCTTATTTTATTAGAAAGGCAATATTTTCTTATGTAGATCTTAGGTATATACCTAGATTATATTTTAAGCCAGATTACTGTTTTGATAATTTAGTTAGAATAAACCAAATATTAGAATCTCAATAGATATTATTCAGTGGATTTTAAATAAATTACTTCCTTTTTTTTGCTATGTTTATTCCTTCAGTAATTGTTGAAAAAATAAAAGTAAAGTACAGATAATTATGTGGTACTTTAATATGTATTCCATCTAATACCAAAATTATACCTAACATAAGTACAAACATAACAGCTATAGTTTTGATATTACTATACTTAATAACAGCTTTTATAATATAATTTAAAAATAAAATGGTAAATATAATAGAAGTTGCAAATACTATTTGTATAATGAAGATATTGTGTGTAATACCTATAGCGGTCAATATTGAATCTATAGAAAATATAAAATCTACTGTTATTATTTGTAATATTACGACATAGAAATTTGATTTTAAGTTGCTGGTTTTGTGTTTTTTATTGGAAATATCATTCCATATTTCAGATAAACTTTGATATATTAGAAATGTTCCACCGAATATCATAAATAAATTATTAGGTGAAAGCTTAAAATTCAATAGTGATATAATTGGTTTGTTTAATGAAATTATATATGATGCTCCATATAACGTGATAATACGCATTATTAATGCTAATGATAATCCTATGTATTTTACTTTATTTCTTAATTCTGGATGTATTTTGGTAACTGCAAGTGAAATAAAGATAATATTGTCTACCCCTAATACTACTTCTAGCACTAATAAAGTGAAAAATTTTATAATGTCATTTTCCATGCTTATTGCTTTATAGAATGTTAACTGCTATGTACTATATGTTATTTAATGCATATAATATTAAAAATCTATTGAATGTTATTGATACTATAGTTCTTGTATTTTTATTTTCAACTTATTTTTAATTCTTAAGTGATAGAGTTTATTTAGTTATAAAATTGAGGACATTAGTGTTATCAAAGAATCTTGAGGCTAGTTTACATAAAGCACTATCTATTGCATTTGACTTTCATCATGAATATGCTACTTTAGAGCATCTTTTGTTGGCTTTAACTGATGATATAGATGCAAGACGTGTTTTTTATGCTTTTCGTGTATCAATTGATAAACTAAAAATCACAATTATAAATTTTCTCAGATATGAGATTCCTACTTTAATTAATAAGGATATTTCAGAAGTTAAACCTAATGCTGTTTTTGAACGACTAATACACAGGGCTATTATACATGCTCATACTTCTGGTAAGAGTGAAATTACAGGTGCAAATATTCTTGCTGAGATTTTATCAGAAAAAGATTCTTATAGTGCATGTTTTTTGCATGAGCAAAATGTAAAATACATAGATGTTATGAATTATACTTCTAATAACAATTTATATACTGGTGAATTTAATATAGATCAAGAGTTTGTAAGAGAGATGGAGTATGGTAAACCAGTCAGTAATGTAAATAAAGATGTATTAAAAGATAATGAGATTTTAGAGAGTTATTGTGTTAATTTAAATGAGGCTGCAAAAAAAGGAAAAATAGATTATGTGATAGGAAGATCATATGAATTGGATAGGACAATGGAAGTGTTACTAAGAAGGAGGAAGAATAATCCATTATATGTTG
Source organism: Ehrlichia minasensis (assembly GCF_004181775.1). Taxonomy (NCBI): domain Bacteria; kingdom Pseudomonadati; phylum Pseudomonadota; class Alphaproteobacteria; order Rickettsiales; family Anaplasmataceae; genus Ehrlichia; species Ehrlichia minasensis. The sequence goes on along the minus strand of NZ_QOHL01000002.1, from coordinate 95,504 downwards.
GTGATCCTGGTGTTGGTAAAACTGCTATTGTTGAGGGGTTAGCATTAAAAATTATAGAGGGAGATGTGCCAGATCAATTAAAAAAAATGGTCATATATTCTTTAGATATGGGTGCATTATTGGCTGGAACACGCTATCGTGGGGATTTTGAAGAAAGGATAAAATCTGTAATTAAGGCAATAGAAGCAAAAGAAAAAGCAATATTATTTATTGATGAAATTCATACAATTGTTGGAGCTGGATCTACTAGTGGTGGGTCTCTTGATGCAAGTAATTTATTAAAGCCTGCTTTGGCTAGGGGAACTTTAAGGTGTATAGGTGCTACTACTTATAAAGAATATAATAATAATTTCGAAAAAGACAGAGCATTAGCTAGAAGGTATCAGAAAATTAACGTAGAAGAATCTTCAGTGAGTGAGACATTAAGAATATTAGATGGTATCAAGTCTTATTATGAATCACATCATCAAGTGAGGTATACCAACCAAGCAATTAGGTATGCTGTAGAATTATCAGATAGATATATTTCAGGGAAAATGCTTCCAGATAAGGCGGTAGATGTTATAGATGAAGCAGGTGTATATTGTAAATTACATAATACTGGTAGTAAAGTTATTACTGGAAGTGATATTGAACATATAATTTCTAGAATTACAGAAATACCATGTAGTAGTTTATCATGTAATGACTTAGATAGAGTAAGGAATTTAGAAGCAAATCTTAAACAAAGTATATTTGGGCAAGATTTTGCAATATCTCATCTTGTAGATTCAATTAAAATTGCTAAAGCGGGACTTAGAAATCACAATAAGCCTTTAGCGAGTTACTTGTTTGCTGGGCCAACTGGTGTAGGTAAAACTGAATTAGCAAAACAGTTAGCAGAACATATGGGAATGAAATTAATAAGGTTTGATATGTCTGAGTATATGGAACCTCATGCTATTTCCAAAATTATAGGTTCTCCTCCAGGGTATGTAGGATATGATCAAGGAGGATTGTTAACTGACTCTATTTCAAGACATCAATATAGTGTGTTATTACTTGATGAGATAGAAAAAGCACATAATGATATATATAATATATTATTGCAGATAATGGATTATGGGTGTGTTACTGACACTTATGGTAAGAAAGTAAATTTTCATAATGTGGTGATTATTTTGACAACTAATGCTGGAGCATTTGAATTAAGTAAAAATTCTGTAGGATTTATTAAAAATAAGAGTTTCTCTCATGGAGATAATGAGAAGGCAATTGAAAGAATTTTTAGTCCAGAATTTCGTAATAGGTTGGATGCTATAATTTCATTTTCGTCCTTAGATCAAGAAGTTATGTTGCGTGTAGTGAAGAAATTTATTTTTCAACTTAAGGAACAATTGGCAAAGAAAAATGTACATATAGATGTAACAGATGATGTGTTAATGTATTTTGCACAATCTGGTTATAAGGATGCTTGTGGTGTAAGGAATATAGAAAATATTATTTCCAAAAAGCTTAGAAAATATTTAGCAGAAGAAATATTATTTGGTAAGTTATTTAATGGTGGAAATGTAAAGATTAAACTTGATACCAATACTAATAAGTTAATATACGATTTTTGTTGTGCAGATGCATAAACAACAAGTATTGAAATATTAATTTTGTTTCATAGTTCAAATATTTACTAATGTTAACCATATGATATGGTTCTCATAATAGTTTTAGTAGGTTTACGTTTTTGTACTAATTGTATTAAATAATTAGTATTTATTATTGATTAGTAAAACCTTATATGCTAATATTAGTAAGTTTATTAACATAAAATTTAAAAAATGTTAAATTTTAATAAGATACCAACATCTAAGACTCCATCTAAATTATATCTTATCATTGCTTGTGCATCATTGATTATGTTGTTAACGTTTTTATTGATGCGTGAAACAGAGGTACTTGTAAAGAAAGATAATATAGTTAGTAATATAATCACAGTATTTTTTGTTTCGTTATTGTTATTTGCTAGTGCTATTTTTAGTATTATGTATTTATATGACTGCTTAATATATAAAAATAATTTGATAAGTTTATTTAGGAAAGAACATAAAGCAATAATAGAGCCACAGCAGATTGAATTAAATGAAAAGTTTGAACATTATGTTAAGTGGTTGTTGGAGTTTAAAAAGTCACAGTTCGATAGTCTTTCTGATGATGTTAATTTAATGATACAGCAAAGCTCATTTAATTTAGAGGAATATAATAGGGCAATAGATGGATTAAAGTCTCTACAAAATATGCAAAGAGAAATTACAACGCAGTCAAATAATTTAGCATATAGGTTTCAATTATATGATTATGAATATAGTGATAGTTTAAAAGTTGCACAAGATGATTTTGTCAGACAAGTGATGTGTGAGAGAAACTCATATCACAGCTTTTATGATTATTTAAAAGAGTTAAGTGTACCTGCTGAAGATGGTTGTAATGATCCGTTATTTAGCATAAGTCCTAGTATGATTTATATTAATAATTTTCCATCTATAGTATCTGTTTTTAAGTCCTCTAGTGCTTTATTAACTGTAATTGGTAGATTAGAATCAGATAATCCATCATTGTTTAGTGAGTATTGCCAAAGGTTATATAATTTTGATTGTAGGTTAGCATTAACTAATGAAATATCATTATCTAATACATTAAGAAATAATAGTGAGATATATAATGATATTGGTAGTTGGATATACAATGCAGAATTAAAATATAATATGGCATGTAATTCTGTTGCTGCTAAAAGACATTATTGTGATTCATTTATGCTTACTAGAGATTTAGTGTCGTCAAGCGTTGATGAATTCAGTAGTATTGACCTGGATTTGCAAGATGCAGAATATGAAATAGATAGAATATTTGCAATGAGTAGCCCAATTATAGAACAAGTAGCTGAAGATTTAGATGTATTAAAAGAAAGTAGACAGGAAACTCTTGATAATTTTGAGATGGAAGTAACTGAAGAATTAGAGGATTATACAGAAGAAGAAGTACCGGATGAAGTGCAATATGAATTACCTAGCAAATCATTAAGTATGCAGATCATTGAGTTTTTGCAACAAGAAGAAAAATTAAAAGCTTTAATTGAAAAAAGGGATGCTATGACGTCAAGTGGTAACTTGTTGAGCAAAGCTGGTGAAATGTTATCTTATATCAAAATGAGATTTGATGTAGTAAATTCTCATGTTGCTGTTCAGCGGTGTAATTTACATAAAATAACAAGTGAAATATTGTCATTATTAAATGATGTATCAAGTAAAAAAAGGTTTATAGATGCAATAGATATAAAAGATAAAGCTGCTCACTTATTTGAAAATTTATCTCAAGAAGAAAATGATCAAATAGGATTAATTGAAGAAATGAAGTATATTGTAGCACAAATTGTTAGTATTGCTAATTCTACAGAAAATACCTTATTAAAATCATTACATGATGACTTGATATCATATTTGTCTTTGTTAGAGAATATGCAAAAAGTGTTTTCTAGTCAAGAATTGGTGCAATGCAAAGTAAAAATTTCTGAGGGATTTTTAGATACAGGACAGTCAAATTTACAAGAAATATTAGATATTCTTTATGCAAGGTATGATTTTTTAAGTGAGCATTTTACTGCTATTCAAGAGATTTTATTTAATTTGAGTGATATAGAAATAATAAATTCAATGCGGTTGCCTTCATATAGGTATATTTGTCAGGTATATAGTTTATTTGAAAATTTGATAGAATTACAAGATAAATATGATACCAGATGTCAAGTAATTGATGAGTTAAAAGAATTATTGAATGCACTATTGCAAATTAAAGATGGATCATCTTATTTACATTTATTAAATCTTTCAGATGATGAGAGAAGAATTTTAGAAATTCAATTGAGTAGACAAGAAAAACCAATATTGTTGTTTGAGCTACTGGAAGGAGAAGGTTTTTCTGCAATTCGTGAAAGAATGACAAAACAGTTGAGTAAAAAAAGAGGTGCTATTAGTCAAATATTATATATGTTTATTGAAAAAAAGAATCAGATTCTAGAAGATCAAAATATAGCAACGCATTTATTAAATGGAGAAATAATGGATGTTAGGTTTATTGGTAAATTGGAAAAATTAGCAGCTTCACTAAGATTATTAACTGATGAAAATGGAAAATTGATATATGATGATGGTGATATAGAAGAAATTAATACAATTGTAACTTGGTTGAAGAGAATATCGGAATTGTTATATAACAAAACTCCAATGGAGCGTGCAAGAAATATAATAAGTTATTTTGAATGTTTAAATGATGGGTTTTTGACAGACTATAGGTTATCTAATGTTTCTAACTTAAAAGAAAAAGTACAAGCATTGATGAGATCATCTTCTATTTCAGAACAATTAAGTGCAGTAGGACATCAATTTGAAGAGGATCAGATGTTTATGATAGATGATTTGCACTTTTTTTTATGTTTAGCAAACTCTTTAAAGGTACAACTGAATGACTTGCATAAAGAAACTTTAAGTATAATACTTGGAATAACAAATGTTGAAATGCAAGATGAAGATTTATTAATGAGCACAATAAGTCAAGAACTAAAGTTTTTGGTAAGCAATGATGAAGTAGAAGAAACAGTAGATATTTTTTTGATGGAAGAGCATAAGGAATTAGTAAAGTTGGATACGTTACAAAGCAGTGTTTCAAAAATAAAAGAAGAATGCAATGATATAGAAGTACTACTTAATAGAGTGTTTGAATTGTTACCAGGCATACAAGATGAGGCTAAAGATTTTATATTTAGAAGATTGAAAAATATCACTCCATATAATGTGGACTTCATTGTGTCAAATCTGAGGTTATACAGTTTACCATTACAAGAAAAATTAACTAAAGCTGAAACTATCGATAGGCTAAAAGTGTTGATAGGTTGCATGATAGATGATATACGTAACATTTCATTACCTAGTATACCAAACCAACATAGAAGATATGAAATGTATGAAGAAGAAATGGCATTGCACACTCAAATCAAAAGTGATTTAGAGAAATTACAAGAAATATTACAAAAAAAAGAAATTCAAGCATGTGATATTAGGCAAATGATTCAAGAAGTAGATAAAAATGTAAGAAGGACATTTTCAATAAATCCACAACTTTCTGGTTTAATGTCACTTATAACGATAAAAAATAAAGAATATAAAACAATATTACCATTTAAATCATATGTAGCGCATTTTTTATCATTTATTAAGTTTTTAGTATATTGTGTAATTGAATCAATGTTTTCTGTAAAAACAACTTTGGTTGTACCATTAGATCATAAGATAAATGAACAAAAAAAACTTGTTTCATGTTTAGAGGCAAAAGTAAAAGAAAAGTTAAATCAAGTTGTAGAAGGATTATTGAGTAGGAAATTGTATTATCCTAAAGATTTAAAAATTTTAAGAATTATAAAGAAAAAGCTTATAGACAATGGGATTGTATGTGATGCAATTCAAGTTTTAGAAGATGGTGTAGAAAATAGAGTAAAATGTTCAATGGATAAATTGGAAAGTTTAATGCTTACCAGAGAAATTGGTTATACTGAAAAGTTGATGGAGAATGATGAACAGGAGAGAAGGTTATGTTTTCGTAAGTTGTACTTATATAAAATTATTAAAAGGTTTATGGATAATTCTCTAAGTAAAGAAGCTAGTCAATATCTAGAGAAAATTGGTGTTGATTCACAACAAGGTGCTAATCCTTCTTTAGTTTCTTTTTGTGAATGTAGCGCTCGTGTTCAAAGTTATGCTTGTTGTATGTAAAAAGTTTTTATGTTTTAATGTCTTTTTAATAACACATTAACACGTAATATTATAGATGTAATAAACTGTTTGATTAAGGTATTTTATTGAAAAATTACTTTCATAATGAGCTAAGTATGATTTTGTATTAATAATTAAAAATTTGTTTTTTCAATAATAAAAATATTAGATTGTTGCTTACTGTTCTACTACCTTTTATATGTACTTATACAAATATAATCTTGACCTTTCTTTGAGCAGTATTTTGTCAATGTTTTCTACAGCATCATTTTTCACAAATTTCTTTGGATTTTAATTTTCTTGTGTTGACTAAGGTTCTCAAGGTGTGTAGAGAGGAATAAATGTGTTATAATTTAAGTACTTTAATAATTATGGTTTTTATTATAGTTTTTTATAAATTAAAATGTATGATTGAATTTTCTAAAGTATTATAAGTATTTTTATTAATTTACTGAATCCTCACAAGCAGTTTTTTTTTAATTATATCGACAACAATTAGTGAATTTAGTAAAATAAAAAATTTGATTTACAATATTCTAATTAATGTGATTTTTTTATATACAAGAATTAATTAATAAATCTACTCAGATATGTGGAATAGTTATTAGAATTTAAAAAGACATATTTAAATAATTCTCTATTATACAATAAAATTTATTAAATTTAAAGATAACATAATAGAGGAGTTCTAAGCTGTACAAAAAACTCAAAAAGAAGTTGCAATCCAAAACAACAATACTGTTTCTAATTCTTTTCTGTTGATCATAGTATCAATGCTTCTATAACATACTTTAACAAAATAAGAAACTCAATTACTGTACAAAATCATTTTTTAATCTTCAGAAACTTGCTTCCAATCACTCATCAACTTCAACTAATATTCCAAGTGCCCTTTTATAAGTCATTAACAACATTTCATGTTCTTCTCTATCATCATTATCCATCTTTCTTAATTTTACTATTTGTCTCATTACCTTAGCGTTAAATCCATTACTATTTGCCTCATTATATACTTTCTTAATATACCGACTTATCTCTTCTTTTTCAGATTCTAACTTTTCAATTCTTTCTATATAACGTTTTAGATTTTCAATCACTACATTATTTTCATTTTGTGAAGTAAGATTAGAAATATTCATGCAATTTTCTCATGTTTGCTCTTAACATACGGTAGTATATCACATTTTATTTGAATATAAATCATCAAACGTTTGAAAGTTAAAACATATATCAAAATATACTTTAAATATGCAGCATTATATTAAACATAATGCTGCTAGTAAAACATAATACAGTTAAAGCAAGGATAATCCTAATTTATGATGCACAAAGTCATAAAAAAGGTTTCATACATACAAGTTATATTGCACTAACAGTAATACTTCAATACGATACTTGCCAAATTGAGAAGTAAAAATGCTTATATTAACTTTTTATTAAGAAAATATTTTTTTACCAGATGCATTCCAACTTTGCAAAAAGCTCTCGAGACCTTTATCCGTCAGTGGGTGTATAAACATCTGCTTAAAAATAGATGGAGGAATTGTAACGATATCAGCTCCTATTTTTGCAGCTTCTATAACATGTGTAATATTACGTACAGATGCTACGAGAACTTCAGTATTAAGTGCATTATAACTATTATAAACGTCACGTATATCTTTAATTAATTGCATTCCTGATTGTCCGATATCATCTATCCTTCCAACAAAAGGTGATATAAAATAAGCACCAGATTTTGCTGCTAAAATAGCTTGAGGTACAGAAAAACAAAGAGTTACATTAACTTTTACATTATGCTCACATGATAAAACTTTACATGCAATTAACCCGTCATAAGTTAAAGGGAGCTTTACTACAATATTACCTGCAATTTTAGAAATATCTAAACCTTCCTTGATCATGTCTTTATAAGATGTGGATATTACCTCAATACTTACAGGACCTGGTATCAATGAACAAATCTTTAGTATCAAATCTTGACATTCCAAATTTGATTTTGACATAAGCAATGGATTGGTTGTTACACCATCTATTAAACCTGTAATACTAAATTCTTTTAAAAAATCTATATCTACAGTGTCAAGAAATAATTTCATAAGACCTTGGACCTTAATTTATTATGTTATCTATAAAAGTTAATTGCTTCTTTGCCATTTTAAGTAGTGTTTCATCATCTATAAGATGTAAAATTTTTTCTATATCTTCCTTGTATTCTTTAAGAATAGCAGCATTAACACTACAAGTATTAATAAACTGATTTGCTATAACCTTACAATTATATGAATCAACTCTTAACACAGGATTTAATATATAAAACATGCAAACGTCTTCACCAACTTTTAATTTAATAAGCCCGGAACGTAACTCTATCATAAACTTTTCATGTCCAGGCAATATTACAAATTCTCCATCTGTAGTGTATGAAGTAACAGATAAAACATTAGTAATATCTAAGAACTCATCTGGAGTGATAAGTTCAACGTCAAGATACTTCATTACACTTTACCTTCTTTTTGAAGTAATTCTGCCTTTTTTATCACATCATCTATACTACCAACCATGTAAAATGCAGCTTCAGGTAAGTGATCATATTTTCCTTCTACTAGCCCTTTAAAACTTGAAACAGTGTCTTCAAGAGATACAAACTTACCAGGAGAACCTGTAAAGACCTCAGCAACATGGAAGGGCTGTGATAAAAATCTTTGAATTTTCCTTGCCCTAGCAACTATAAGCTTATCATCTTCTGAGAGCTCATCCATACCAAGAATTGCAATGATATCTTGTAAAGATTTATATGTCTGTAATATACGCTGGACTTCTTTAGCAACTTCATAATGTTCTTCGCCTACAATATCAGAGGATAAGGCCTGAGATGTTGAATCTAAAGGATCAACAGCTGGATATATACCTAGCTCAGATATTTGTCTTGATAAAACAGTAGTTGAATCAAGATGTGCAAAAGAAGTTGCTGGAGCAGGGTCAGTTAAGTCATCTGCTGGTACATATATTGCTTGCACAGAAGTAATAGAGCCATTATTGGTAGAAGTAATCCTTTCCTGCATTGCACCCATTTCAGCTGCTAATGTTGGCTGATAGCCAACAGCAGATGGTATCCTACCTAGTAAGGCTGAGATTTCTGATCCAGATTGGGTAAACCTAAAGATATTATCTACAAAAAACAAAACATCTTGATTTTCAGAATCTCTAAAGTACTCAGCCATAGTTAAAGCTGATAATGCAACTCTTAATCTAGCTCCAGGAGGTTCATTCATTTGACCGTATACTAGCACTGCTTGTGACTGATCCTTTTCATTTAAGTTTATTACACCAGATTCTATCATCTCATGATAAAGATCATTCCCTTCACGTGTACGTTCTCCAACACCAGCAAAAACAGATACTCCTCTATGCGCTTTTGCAATGTTATGTATTAACTCCATAATTAATACAGTTTTGCCTACTCCAGCACCACCAAACAGACCAACCTTCCCACCTTTAAGATATGGAGCAAGTAAATCTATTACTTTAATTCCAGTAACCAATATTTCTGTTGCAATCTTTTGATCGGTTAATTTAGGAATCTCAGAATATATTGGTTTAATAACATATTTTGATTCTTCTAATGGTCCACAATCATCTATTGTATTACCTAGCACATCAAAAACCCTGCCTAGTGTACCACGACCCACAGGAACTGATATAGGTGCACAAGTATCAATGAACTCATCATTCCTAGAGAGGCCATCAGTACTATCAAGTGCTATGCACCTTACGATATTGTCACTAATATGTTGAGAGACTTCAAGAATTAACTTTTTTCCATTATAAAATTTCTTACTCTCTAATGCATTAAGTATTTTTGGCACTTTGTCATTATCAAACTTTACATCTACAACTGCAGTCATTACACGAACTACTAGCCCAATACTCTCACTTAATCCATCAACTTGAGTATTCACATTACTCTTACTTTTGCTACTTTTACCTTTACTCTTTGCTTTGTTAGCTAAACTTGACATCTTATACCTTACAATAAAAAACAGAGAATGAAGAAGATCAACTTTTATAGTGATTAGTCAAACTCAACCAGTATTGTAATAAAATAAAAAAAACTTGCAACAACTAACAACTTTATTTTTAAGTACCCCTAGCCGGATTTGAACCAGCATATCCTTTAGGATAGTAGATTTTGAGTCTACCGCGTCTACCAATTCCGCCATAGGGGCTAAAACTTAAGTAAGATATATAAATTTTGATACTTAGTCAATGATTTAGATCAAAGGAATATTACCTTGAAAATTAAATATTTATTATTAACATTAAAAATGTATTTAGAATTTATTTATATAACTTATACTGAGTTGTTTGTAATTTTTTTGTATTATTTGATCAATAATCTAAGGACCAAATTAGCATGTCTACACAAGAAAGTGGTAATACTTTACATTATATATTAGACGAAAAAATAAGTAACTCTTTAACTGAAGCATTAGAAAAGCAAAATTACAATGTTGTAGAAGAGATAATTGATAAATCAGACAACGTACAACTTGCATATTTTTTGTTAACTTCGACATATCAACATCGCAAAGAATTTTTGAATAACATTAATGATAATCTGGTAAAAGACATTCTCATACATCTAGTTCCAGATTTACGTCAGGAAATAATTAAAATTCTAGGGATAAAAAAAGTAGCATCTTTAATATCTCAATTGAATACAGAAGATATAGTGGCAATTATTGAAGATCTTGATAAGGAAAGTCAGGTAAATATTTTAAATATATTACCAAAAAACAGTAAAATTGACGTTAATGAACTGTTATCATATCCAGAAGAAAGTGCTGGTAGATTAATGCACAAAGATATCATTATTGCTCCAGAATATTGGACTATAAGTCAACTACTCACTTTCTTAAAACAGAATAATAAATTAAGCAAAGAATTTTATGAGATTTTTATTGTAGATCCAAAGTTAAATCCTATAGGGTATCTAAGGCTAGATAGCATAATTTGCTCAAATAGTACACAAATTATAAAAAACCTAATGAAAACTGATATAAAAATAATAAAATCACATACTACTCAAGAAGAAGTTGCAGAGATTTTTAGAAAGTACTCTCTATTATCAGCTCCAGTAATAAATAAAGATGGAAGAATTATAGGATCAATAATAGTACACGACATATTAAATGTCATGCATCAAGAAGCTGAGAAAGATGTTTTACATTTAGGAATGGTATCAAATAATGATATCAGCTCTTCATTGATAAAAACAGTTATAAAAAGATTACCATGGCTCTTCGTAAACTTGCTTACAGCTACGGTTAGTTCAATGATTATAGGAATTTTCAGCAATACTATTCAACATTTTATAGCATTATCGATAATAATGCCAATTATTGCATCGATGAGTGGTAATGCAGGATTACAAGCTTTAACAGTAACAATTAGGGCATTATCTACTAAACAACTTACTAATAGGAATGCTAATAGATTACTTTTTAAAGAGTTATCTGTAGGGTTTATCAATGGTTTAATATTGGCTATCGTATCTTCAATAGCACTGATGTTAAGAGGACAACATGTTGATATTCAAATATTAGCAGGTACATCAATGATTATTACTTTCTCAATAGCAACATTTTTAGGTACTGCAATACCAATGATATTGAATTTATTTAAAATTGATCCTGCTATATCTTCTTCTATCATCATATGTGCTACAAGTGATACATTATCCTTTTTGATATTTCTAGGAATGGCTACTATATTTTTATTATAAATAAAAAAATTTATCACTTTACTATACAAAGTGTAATCAGTGATAATGGAAAGATTTGCATTATATTTCTTAATTTATATTGCGTTAAACGTTCAAACACAAAACAAATTATAACAAAGTAGGTAATGTTTTATTGATTGATATATTATACAAAACTTCATTCATTTTAGTATCTTTATGTATCAAATAATTACTTGATCTATATCTTCAATATTAAAAAACCTATCAGTAAACAACAATTGTACTATGATTTCTACAAATCTAATCCTTTAACAAATATCTTTGATGCTGGACTTAATTGTTTTCTTATGTATTTTACTACATAGCGTATTTATGTAACAAAGTCAATTATGAAAAATGTTATAAGTGTAGTAATAAAGATAGATACTCATCACTATAATTCTATACATTCTTGTATAGAATTAACAGTACACAACAGATTCACAAAATGATCTATTGTTCAATATATTTAACAATATTAAAACATTTATGTTATTTGTTAGGAAGTTGTCTATATTTTCTTGATATTATTTATAAAACACTTTGTTATGTATGTATTATGTATCTAATTTTGATAATTTTTTATGGATTCTAGTAATTGCTCTTTTGATTCATAAAATGATGCATGAGGGAATTGATTTTTAAACCATGTGTATTGACGCTTAGCATAGTGTCTAGTATTTTTTTGTGCTATTTCTATAGCTTGATCAATACTGATTTTATTTTCCAAATAATTTATTATTTCTGGAACACCATGTGCTTTCATTGCAGGAAAGTGTTTAGGAATGTTTAATGAGAGTAGATTTTCTATTTCTTCTATTACAGCTGTGTTTATCATATTGATAAAACGCTCATTTATTGTTTTATATACTTGATCCCGTGGTGGTAGAAGAACACAAAGCTTGAAATTGTTAAATATAGGTTGACGTATTGTATTTTTTTTCCACGAGAATATGGATATACCTGTTTGTTCTATTACTTCATATGCTCTTAATAATTTATGAGAATTATTTTGATGTAGACATTTGGCTAGAGGGTCTTTATTTATTAATAACGTATAAAATTCTTTATTTCCTAAATCTTCAAATAGCTTTTTTGTTTTATATCTTACATCATCTTCTATTTTAGGAATTTGTGATAGTCCGTATATTATACTGTTTATATACATTCCACTACCTCCAGTTATAATTGGTAGCTTTTTTTCATATGTAATAGATAATATTTCTTTTTTTAAGTCTTCTATCCACAATCCTACAGAATATTGTTGTGTTACTGATATATATCCATATAATATATGCTTGACAGAATGATCATTTAATTTTGGTTGATCTGTAATTATTGGGATTTCTTTATATATTTGTTTTGAGTCGCAATTTACAATAATTCCATTATTATCTTGCGCTATTTTTATAGATGTTTTAGACTTGCCAGATGCTGTAGGCCCAGTAATAATTAATATATTATTCATGTTGCTTGTGCATAATTAAGTTAATTAGTGAGTGTATATGAAGTATACTAAAAATATAGTATATAATAAAGAGCTAGTAGTTTTTTATAATGCATGGTTTTAATTAAGTTAGGTGAAAGTAGATGGGTGACGAGATAAACAAAGACTCAAAATTTGCCAAACAATTTGCTGCTAATAGGAAAGTTGGTGCGAGCAGTTTTACGGAAAGGTATAAAAACCCTAATGCTTTACCTAGTAGATCAGCAAAATTTTCTGGTATGTTGCAAGATAATAAAAATGAAAAAGACGTTCCTTTTGCTGATTCAAAAAGTGTAATGAGAAAAAGTAAATTAAATAATAAGAATTTTGCAGAATCTACAAAGAAAAGTAGGTTAGATTGCTTATTCCTTGTACGAGGAAAAGATAATGGAAGAGCTGCTTGGCATTATGTATTAGTAGATAAAGGTAAGAGGGAAATGTTTCTTGCTAAAAGTAGATCAGGTTCTATAGATGTTGCTTTATATGGACAAATATTATATTCTGGGTGGGGGGAGAATCCGCCGGAAGATATTGTCAAAAAAATTGAAGATGAATTTGGTGTATAATTGGTAGTATATCTTTGCTTGATAATTATTTTATTAAATTGTTATTCTTTTAGGATTTATTACTGAGAAGGGAAGGGTTGTGTGCAAATACAAAAGGTAGCGATTGTAAATTTTAAAAGAATTGGTGTTAGTAGTATTATTAACTACATGGTAAAGTGTAATATTTCAGTAGTTGTAATAATTTTAAATAAAGCTGATAATATTTTACAGTATCAAGAAGATGGTATTTTAGTAAGTGTTGTACATTTAAATGATGATTTGTCATGTCTTAGAGACGTGGGATGGGTAATCAATATTAATTCTGAGAAAGAAGAAGAAGATGTCATTTTAATACGTAATGCGTATAGTAAGATATTACCTCACATTAGCCATAACGTTATTATCTCAGCTACATCAAGTATTTACTTAGATATGATCAGAGAAATGCAACATAATGTATCTTGTAGTTTTCTAATTGTATCATTTTTTAGGGCTGACAATACGATCAAATTGATAGAATGTGCTAATTATCATAATTCACAAATTAAATGTGATAATACCATTCAAATATTGAATAATAGTTTTTCTAATTTGATTGTATGTAATAATATTCCAGGTCTTATATTAGATAGAGTAATTGTATTTTGGTTAATGATATCTTTAATAGGAGCTTATAATTTTAATATTAATATAGAAGAGGTTGATTTTATTATAAGTAACGAATGTATGGGAATACCGACTGGAGTATTTAATCTATTAGATAAAATAGGGCTAGATAATTTTATATTAAAAGTAAAATATTTAATAAAACATTTGCCAGGTGACTATTTATGTAAATTATACAATTTTGTACCTGTGGTAGTATTACAAATGATTTCTGATGGATATACTGGTTCTACTAGTAAAATTGGTGGATTCTATCGCTTTTATGAATTATATGATGGAAATCATAATCAAGTTATAGATTTATATACTGGTTTATATAGACAAACATATATTGTTAGTCGTGACTTTGAAAAAATTCAAGATTTATTTGGTGCTAATAATAAGCATTGTCAATTTATGTGGTATGTATGGTCTAATACTTTAGTATATATTTCATCTCTAATTCCAAATTTGTCTCATAACATATCTGTAATTGATAAGGCAATTAAATTGGCATATGACTGGAAGCATGGTCCATTTGAAATAATAGATTTGCTTAATGATTTTACTAATAATAAGCTTTTTGACTCATATGATAATTTACCACAAATTTTGTCTATTAAGAAAAATATGTATAACAATAAAAAACAGTGTCTTAATATAAATGGTGATTATATTTAATAGCTGTGAAGATTGCTTTATTTTCTTATAAATAGTGTATTAAAGAAATATATATAGATTTAATAAATTTTATGCATGATATAGATTTTATAAAACGTAATCCAGAGTTATTTGATTATGCAATGCAAAATAGAAATTGTGAAAAGGTTGCTCAAAAAATTATAGAACTAGATATAAAAAAAAAACAGTTATTAACACAGCTATATTCTTTGCAGAAGGAACGTAATCAGATTACTCAAGAAATTGAAAAATTAAAGAAAGGTGGTATTAAATGTGATACTCAAATAGAATCTTCAAAGTATATAACAAGTAAGATAAATGATATTAACAATATGATAAAAGAAGATTCTCAATTAATTGACCTTCTTAATGTATTACCAAATATACCAGATGATATAGTGCCTATTGGAAGAGATGAAAGTAGTAATGTTGAGCTAAGAAAACATGGATATAAAAGAAATTTTGATTTTCAAGTGAAGACTCATTATGAGTTAGGAGAAAAGTTAAATTTAATGGACTTTAAGCAAGCTGCAAAACTTTCTGGCTCAAGGTTTGTAATACTTAAAAATCAACTTGCGCAATTAGATCGTGCTTTGGCTAATTTTATGTTAGACATTCACACTAAGGAATTTGGTTATTCTGAAATATCTCATCCGATATTAGTACATGAATCTGCTATGTATTGTGTGGGACAATTACCAAAATTTGCTGATGATTCATTTAAAACAACAGAGAATTTTCGACTTGTACCTACAAGTGAAGTAGCACTTACTAATTTAGTATCAGGTATGAATATTAATTCATGTGACTTACCTATTAGATTGACTGCTTGTTCACCATGTTTTAGATCAGAAGCAGGGAGTGCTGGTAGAGATACAAGAGGTATGATGCGGCAACATCAATTTAATAAAGTAGAGTTAGTTAGTATAGTTACTGAAGAACAGTCAGCATCAGAATTAGATAGGATGATGCAAGTTGCTGAAGAAATTTTAAAACGTTTAGAATTACCATATAGGGTAATGATATTATGTACTGGAGATATGGGTTTCTCAGCAAGCATAACATATGATATTGAAGTGTGGGTACCAAGTCAAAATCAGTACCGAGAAATTTCAAGTTGTTCAAACTGTAAAGCTTTTCAGGCACGTAGAATGAATACTAAATATACTACTATAACTAACAATGTTAAAGTTAGTAAATTTGTACACACATTAAATGGTTCTGCTTTAGCGATAGGAAGAACTATTATTGCGATTTTAGAAAATTATCAAAATAGAGATGGTTCTATAACAATACCAGTTGCTTTAAGGAAGTATATGAATGGTAAAGAATTTATAAAGTAATTAATTATTTAGTTAATTACTGTTACAGTGTTTTATGTATTCAAAAATATTACTTGATTATCAAAAGTGTAATAGAGAATTTTTGTGTTAAGTAAAATCTATAAAATGATTACTTTTACGTTCTATTAGAGTGAAGCAAATATATTCAGATAAAAATATATCTTAAGAAATACCTTTGTAGATTTAGAATAACTAAATTGTAAATATTACAGGTGCTATAGTACTTCTATTGCAAATTGTATATTAAAATTAAAAAAGATATAAAATATTAGATAATTTTAATTAAATATATGTAGATATAAAATAAAAATATTTATATATTAATATATATTCTTAAATTATTATATAGAATGATGTTAGTTAATAATTCTAGTACTTCTGTTCTTACAAGAAGCTTTTTATTAAAAAAAATAGAAGAATCACGTCATAATATTGAAAATATATTGGATACTACACTTAGTATAATAGATATAAAAGATTATTGTATTTGTATTACTGAATCTTTTGAAAATCATTTTATATTGCTTGTTAAAGGAGAAAATATAAAGGTTGTTGATGATAATGGGTTTTGTGCTGCCGCTTTATTGCATACAAAAGATATGTATAAGTTTTTACAGTGTAATCCTCCATGTGTTACTACATCTTATAGAAAAAAAATGAATCTTGTTATTCATAATTGTGCAATCAACAGTATAAATGATGATGATCTTTACTTAAATCTTATTGATTTGCAAAATAATGCATATTTTTATGATAAACAAAGTAAAAAACTTTATTTTTTGGATGAGAATAAGATACCGTACTTTATTGATGATCATGTAATGGTTGGTGAAAATAGCAATGCTTCTAAGAAAAAGACTTTTTGTTATGATAATTTAGGTAATTTATGCTTTTCAGATACTTATATTGTTTTGAGTTTATTAGATAATAAATATAATACGTACTATTATAATAATAATGGTCTGGTTCTGCGTGATAATATGCATAATATATATTCTGATAATGAATCACTATATTATGATACCTGTGATATTTCTTTTATGACTTGGTCAGAATTACTATCTAATGCGATGAAATTTATTGCTTTTAAAAATTATTCTAGTAATTCAATAAAAAATTATTTTGCAGTTTATGATAACATAACTTTTGATCTATTTGATAGCTCTGTTATTAAAGATGACTTCAGCTTTGATATGTCATGTACTTGTGAAGTTAAATCATTTTCTCGGTCACTTGATGGTGTATATGTTGATGTAGAAAATGTTACTAATCCGAGTTCAGTATTAAAAAATTATACTATAATTTATAATGATCAATGTTCTAATACATTATAGAGTGCGTAATTATTATTAAGTTGAATCTTATGTTAATGTATTAAATAGTTTACTCAATAATATTTTTGTTGAATATTTCAGGGTTTTTTAGGAACAATTGTTTTATATATGTCTTATACTTAGCATGTTTTAGGCAAGATTCTGCAATTATATATGTTTTGCATATCATTGTCTTTTATGCATTTTTATTTCCATCAGTCTATTCATTATATAATTATCAATAAAACACAGTATCTTATTTTCGTCAAAAAAATAAATTTTTTGTATTGTTTTTCATAAAAATATTTATTTTAAAAATTAAAATAGTTAAAGGAATTTTATGTATAAAATAGCATTTTAGTGAAATAATACTAAGATATTAGAGTTATATAGTAAGTAAAATCTAAAAGCTTTTCAATATTGAATAATAATAAAGTTATGAGCTTTGATAATAATTTAAAATAATTGTTCCAAAAATTATTGGTTGAGCAGTACATTAGAGAACATTTAGTCAATTAGGTGCACATCTATTTGATTCTATAACTAATTTTTTTCGTTTTCTTTAGTTGAAATGCTATACTCTTTATTTATTATTTGTGCAATGCATACGTCTGACCATACATTTATTGCGGTTTCAAACATATCTATTATTGTATACACAGGTAATATAATTCCCATGATACTTAAAGGTACTTTCATTGATATAAGATAGCTCATAGCCATAAAATAACATCCCATTGGTACTCCTGCATTACCAATAGCAGCTCCTGTTGCTAGGAATATCCATAAAAACATTTCGCCAATGGAAAATGTATATTCATTCATTTCTGATACAAAAAATACTGTGATTAATATAAATGCAGCACATGCATTCATATTAATAGTTGTGCAGATTGGTAATATAAATGATGATATTTGTTTTGAAATCTTTAAATTATCTTGTGCGCAACGAAGAGTAGTTGGTAATGTTGCTGTAGAGGATTTTGAAAAAAATGCTATAGTTAATGCTGGTAATACGCCACGAAATGTTTCTGTTACAGGAATTTTTTTTAATTTTAACAATAATGGTAAAATGATAAATGCCTGTATAAAATTTGCTAACATTATACATAGTAGATATTTTAAAATACTTGATAAATTATATCCTTCTTCAGTATTATATAATAATACAGTAATAAATGACCACAGTGCTATAGGCATTAGTTTCAGTATAAATTTTGCTATTTCTAAAAATGTATCGAAAAGTGCATCAAGAACTTTATGTAGTAATTCACGTTTATTTTTATCAGGTAATACTAATAGAGATCCTCCCATTAGGAAGGCAAGTATAACACATCCTATTACATTATTATCTAAAAATACTTTGATGAAATTGTGTGGTAATATTGAAATTAAATATGATAAATAATCTGGAGTATTAATATGTTCATTAGTATGTAGTACATTTAGTACAAGTGCTTTTTTTGATGGATCAATTAATAAATACATTGTAAGTGCTATAGTTGCTGCAACTATTGTAGTAGATACAGTATAGAACATGGTTTTTTTTATCAAATTTTTTATTTCGATTAAATTTGCTAATCCAGAGATTGTTGATGTAATTGAAAAAAAAACTACTGGTAAGCTAATTAATTTCAATAAATTAATAAAAATATCTCCAAATGCTTTAGCAAATTCAAATATCCATTTTTGATTTACATGGTATGAAATTATAGCAAGAATTATGGGAATAAAAATTTTTAAACTGAATTTATGAATCATAAGTAATGCAAAATTATATATAATAGCTAATAAATTTCTGTTTACCATATATTATTGAGAAAAACTACACTAAATAAGATTTAAGCACTTAAAAAAATCTATATTTATGATTTGTACAAAATATTATATGTATTTTAACTGTATGTTGTTATTCTAAACTTTAAAAGGGTTTTTATGGTAATTATACAAATTTAGTAGTATTACTACTTCTAAAGTAATGTTACTTATACTCTTATATTAATGTTTATGTAGAATTTTATGGATCATAATAACAATAGATATATTGGAAGTAGTAAATATTTTCAGGATGCTTTTGATTGGTATTGTAGCCGTTATTTATTATGTGTTACTGAAAGGGCTTGGTTGCTTATAATATCACTTTTCTTATCTTCCATGTTGTTAATATTGATACTTGATATGTTTGCATATTTTCCATTAAAAACAGATTTTTCTTTTGTTAAATATACGGAACGTTACACTGATGAGTTTTCTGTAATAAAGAAATTGAGTACTAATAATGAGGAAAGTGAAGAAACTTTATTGTCACAATATCTTGTTGCACAATATGTAAAAAGGTATGAGTCATATTTACATAAAGATTTAGATATACAATTTAATTTTGTAAAGAATAACTCTTCGAGGAAAATATACTTAGCGTTTAAAGAGATGGTAGATTCTAATCATTACACTGACGCAAAATATAAAACTATGTCTATTGAAACTACAATTAATAATATTAAGCTTTTATCAAAAGATTTTACTTCTTTGAATAGTGCTATTGTCACGTTTCAAACACGAGCTTCGGAAAATGGTATAGCATCACATGTTAAATCCCATAAAGTGTTGGTTACTTTTTCTTTATCTAGCATTAAGATGGCTATATCAGGCATTATGCCATTAGAATTTGTTGTACATGATTATAAGAAACTTGATTAATAAATTTTTATTTTAAGTTTAGTTTTTATTATTTATGCTGGATTTGTATTTCCTGTTCAGTATGTGTTCATTCATTTTACATTTTTCTACAATTTTACAGTACTTGATTTATATTAAATGTTATTTGCTGGAAAGTTACAGAGCAGGGTAGAGCAATAGAATAACTAATTAACGGTGTGTTCTATATAAAAGTTGGTTTTATATTCTATTTTGGATCTTCTGATCTACTATAGGTTATTAAATTCTGAATTTTGAATATAGTTCCTTAATTTGTAAACATTTGTATTATTTTCAATTTTATCTCTTATAAACAACCTTTAGTCAACATATTTTTACAATAATTCTGATATGTGGAGAACTATTCTTTGGTATTTTAGAGTAAATACCTAAGAATGTACTAGTTTTAAAATTTTTATAATGCTATACTCAGTGTATGTTCTTCAACACAGCAAAAACAGATACTTTTCTATGTTTGTGCGCAATTTTATGTATGTGCAAATATTATTATTAATATCCATATTAGTTTATGTAATATCCATAACTAACTTAATCACACAATAGTGTTTTAAAAATAGATTGTTGATCTTTCTATCTTTAAATTTAAATCTTAAAAAATATAATTACATAATATATATTATGGAAAATGACAGATAAGCTTATATAATGGAATTCTCTTTTTTTATGGATAATTTAATTTACAGTTCTCTATAGATTTTCTTAATAAAGTAATAAAAATAATGTATAATACTCCATCCCTTATAAGCAATTCTTGTAAAGTATCAATATTAACTGAATTAGCTTTTACTTTTTTATTATTTAATATAGATGTATAATTATATTTGAATATGTATAGATATTAAAAAGTTAAGAATATAAAAATATGACAATAACTGTTATATGTATTTTAGAAGGTTTGTTAATAGCATCAGTTAGTTATTTTATTGCATTAAAAAGTAGAATATCAAAGTTTGATTATAGAATTCTTTGTATGATTAAAGATGATTTGGAAAGAAAAATTCAGAAATTAGAACTTGAAAATGATGATTTAAGAAGTAAAAACAATCAATTTTCTATTGAATTACAGAATATGCAAAGTAAGATTACAGAATTAGAGTTTGAAAAAAAGACTTTAAAATATAACATTGATTTGTATAAAAATGAATTTGCTACAATTGATGAAAAGTACAAGTCATATTTTGAAAATCTAGCAAATCGTATTTTTGATGAAAAAACAGATAAATTCAATAAGATATCTCAAGAAAGTTTAAGTAGAATATTAAATCCATTACAAGAACACATTAACTTATTTAAAAAGAAAGTTGATGATTCATTTGATGTGCATAATAAAGAGCAATTTTTGTTAAAACAAGAAATTCAAAGGATTGTACTTGCAAATGAAAAAATTACCTTACAAGCTGAGAATTTAGCTAACGTTTTAAAAGGAAATGTTAAAGTTCAAGGAAATTGGGGAGAAATGATTTTGGAGAAAATATTAGAAAGTTCTGGTTTAAGAAAAAACCAGGATTATATTTTACATGGTGCAGGCATGGATTTACAAAACAGTGAAGGTAATAAACAACAACCTGATGCTATTGTTAATTTACCAGAAAATAAACATTTAATTATTGATTCAAAAGTATCTTTAACTCATTATGAAAAATATTTTTCAACAAAATCAGAAGAATCAAAAGATGTCTTACTAAAACAGTTTATTACATCTGTAAGATTGCATGTTAATGTATTGTCAAATAAAAA
The DNA here is from genome assembly GCF_004181775.1 of Ehrlichia minasensis. Taxonomy (NCBI): domain Bacteria; kingdom Pseudomonadati; phylum Pseudomonadota; class Alphaproteobacteria; order Rickettsiales; family Anaplasmataceae; genus Ehrlichia; species Ehrlichia minasensis. Next base: position 73,459 of record NZ_QOHL01000002.1, on the reverse strand, counting down.
ATATCAAAATATAGATAAATTAAAGACACCAGATTTTGTGTTGATGTTCATTCCTATAGAAGGTGCATATTCTCTTGCAATGCAAGAAGATGTTATGTTACATGATTATGCATGGAATAAGAAAATAGTAATAGTCTGTCCATCAACATTGTTTGCTACTTTAAGAACTATTGAATCTGTTTGGAGATTAGAGCGTCAGAATCGTAACACTATAGAAATAGCACGTCAAGGTGGAGCATTGTACGATAAAATAGTAGGATTTGTATCGGATATGCAAAAGCTTGGCAAACAAATAAATGTTTTAAATGGTGTTTATAGTGATGCAATGAAGAAATTGTCAGAAGGAAATGGCAATATTTTATCACGTACTGAGAATTTAAAACATTTAGGTGTTAGAACATCAAAGAAAATATTGGAAAATTTTGATAGTTGATGTTTAATATGAGTTAGATGAAATTATATTAAAAATTAGCTGGTTCAATTTGTATATTAAAAATAATCTTATTCTATAATGTATAAAAGTAATGTTATTTGTTTATTATCAATTGATAAAAGGAAGTAGTAACGCTTTTAAGATGTAATATTAATTAAATTTGTATACTTATAAAAATCTGGAAATAATATTGGTATAAATAAAATCATCGCTCTATTGACAAAGATAAAACTTGCACAAACTTTATAATTATACTTTAAATCAATATAAATAGTTGTTTATCATTATTCATTATAGTGCATGCGGGTAAGGTAATAAACTGTAGTTTGATAACTGCAAACTTCATTAAATCATCATCTAAGAAATTCTTAAATCCACATTTATTGACAACGGTGTAAGAAAATATCACCAAGAGTTTATTAGTACTACGTAATAAACAGTGTTATTTATAAATTTTGTGCTACTAACAATAGTAAATTTATGACTGAATTAGTTTATATTGAAAAACATGAGTGTTATTTATATCTTATTAAAGTGATGAAAAATATGGATTTAGAAAGATTAAATAAAGTATAAATAAAGATAAATTACAGAACGATAGAGCAATACATATATAAGTTACTTCCATTTTACTACAGGAGGCATAGACATCATTATTGCATCAGGGTTTCCATTTGTTAATAAACCAAATTTAGTACCTCTATCATAAATTAAGTTAAATTCTACATATCTTCCACGTTTAATTAACTGATATTCACGTTCTTCTGCAGTCCATTGTTTATTCAAATTTCTGCTTATAATAATTGGGTATACATCTAACAAAAATTTACCTACTGCTTGAGTATATTGAAAATCATTTTCCCAATTTCCTGAATTTATGTTATCATAAAATATTCCACCTATACCTCGTGGTTCTTGCCTATGATGTAAAAAAAAGTACTCATCACATTGTTGTTTAAATTTATTATAATACTGTTTGTTATGTTGATCACAAATTTTACGTAAATTATCATGAAAAAGCTCTTGATCTTCTGTATTTTTATATGTAGGAGTTAAATCTACTCCACCGCCAAACCAGCTTTTGTCTGACATACAAATAAATCTTGTATTCATATGTATAGCTGGTACAAATGGAGAACACATATGTGCAACAACAGAAATTCCACTTGCCCAAAATTTTTTTTCTGAAGAGGAATTGAAGATCTCAGAATTATTTAATACATGAGATAATTCATGTGTTTTTGTAATATCCCCATATACTTCTGAAACATTTATTCCAGCTTTTTCAAAAACTTTACCATATATTATTATCGAGTACCCTCCCCCACCTCCTGGTCTTTCCCAGTTTTTATGATCTACTTTCGGAGAATAAGAAGAAAACTCTTTTTCTATTGATACAAATTTAGAGAGAAGCTGATTTTGTAATGTTGTAAACCAATTAACTGCTTTTTTCTGTTTTTCTTCCATATTAAAATTTTAGAACATAAATATAATGCTAATTAATTTAAGGAAACGCATTAAAAAAATTGATAACACTTCAACTATATATTTAATAAGCATTAACTTAAAGCACTGTAATTAGTTATCATACTGTTAATTTATTGTCAAAATTTTATTAGAAAATCAGTCATACCAATTATTTAGTGAAGCCATAAAAAGGCTTCACTATTTATATTTGTTTAAAAACTCAATTTTGCTCCTATTAAAGTTAGATATCCTGAGTTATTGCTAAGTGTTGGTCTATCAACGGTAAAATAAATAATATCAGCATAAAAAGACAATCTATCATCTAAGACTTTTTCTAATCCCAATGTGTAGACTGAAAATGAATGATTATCTTCTTGTTTATTATCTGCACTGTTCTTTTTACTACTATAAAAATAGTTTGCACTTACGTTAAATATATTAGTCTCAAATTTTATACCTAAATCATAAAAGTGACTATTGATTACCTTAAATTTCTTAGTGTTGTTACTACTATCACCATTTGTCTTCGGAATAGATATTGTAATTTCTTCTTTCCCAGATTTACCTAAATTTCCGTATGAACCTGCAAACGTGAAATTTTTATATCTTACTGAAATACCAGCACTATAAGCTAATAAATCATTAAATTTTGCATCACTTGAAGAAAGTGCTTTTACAGCATGCTCAACTGTTCCTGATATTGAATAATTAATATCAGAAAACAAATTATTTTCATACTTGACACCTATATCAAAAATATTTCTGTAACCAACATCACCATTTTTATCTTTTAAAATATAGCTACAACCAATTTCTAACCCTTTGATTTTTGGCGAATAATAACTTATCACTGGAACAGAGAACCCATAATAAGCACTATAGATACTTGGTTCAGCTAAAATTGTATCATCTACATTATATCCATATGGAAATTTAGTATCATTCTTTAAGCTTACATATTGTGAAAAATTGCCATTACTACCTATAGATGAAGTTTTCATGCTTTGAGCAACAGGAGTAGTTAATCCAATCTGTATATTTCCGGCATAAGGAGATTTTAAAAAAATATACGCACTACTAGTGTTACTGTTTATATCTAATATATTTTTATTTAAACTACCAGTGGTATCATCTGCACCATTAGTCATAAAATTTGTGCCTAATCTTACATGTGATCCAATAGTCACATAATCATTTATATCGTATGAATATGTTAGATTAGGATTTGCACTAATTGACATTCTTGAAAAATCCTTACTATTAATACCATATTGTAATTTTAAGCTACCATTTACTGATAAATTGTCTGCCATAGCTTGATTAATTAGTAAAGCAAAGCAACTTATAGCAGACATATATAATATTTTATTACACACCGACTTACCTTAAAAAAACAAAACATTTTTTTAAGTTAGCATTTACTATTAAAATAATCAAGAATTCAATAAAAAAAAAGATATATAAGATTAAGTATGAAATATTAAGAAAAACGTATTTACTTTAATAAATTATTAGAGAAAACGCAAAATTATTGCGATATGTCATTAATAACCTTAAAATAACACATTAATGTAAATGTCAGATCTAAGTACATGTACTTTTAAGTTAATGATATTTCAGAATATTATTTCATGTAAAGTAAAAATTTAGATAAATCTGATAAATTTTTATATATCATTATTTAACACCATAGTGCCAGTTCCATGTACAGTAAATAATTCTAACAATAATACATGTGGTACTCTACCATCTATGATATGGGCAGACCCATAACCTTCTTTTACTACCTTAATACAAGTTTGTAATTTTGGAATCATTCCTGAATTTGCAACACCTTGTTTAATTAGATTTTCTGCATCACCTATTGATATTTCAGATAATAAATTACCGTTAGCATCAGTTACTCCAGGAACATTTGTTAAAATAATTAATTTAGCTGCTGCAAGAGCATTTGCAAGAGCACCAGCGACTAAATCAGCATTAACATTATATGTAATATTATTCTCACCACTACATACAGGTGCTATTATTGGAATGAAATCAGATTCCTCAATAAAAAATAATAAATCTGTATTAACTTCATGAGGCTCTCCAACAAAACCCATATCTAGTATTTTTTCTACATTATTTGATTGATTCTCTTTATAGGTATAGCAAATTTTTTTTGCTTCTATCAAATTAGCATCTTTACCACATAATCCAATAGCATTACCACCAGCTTTATTGATAAGTTGTGTAATATCTTTGTTTACCAACCCACATAGTACCATTTCTACAACTTCTAAAGTTTCAGCATCAGTTACTCTTAGGCCATTAATGAATGTACTTTTTTTATTAATCTTTTCTAAAAAACTATTTATCTTGCTTCCTCCACCATGTACTACTATTGGATTAATTCCAAGCTGTTTTAGTAAAACAATGTCATGAGCAAAACTTTCTGCTAATTTTCTATCTGTCATAGCAGCTCCACCATACTTAATAACAAATGTTTCACCAGAAAATTGTTGTATGTAAGGTAAACATTCTGATAAAACTTTTGCTGTATTAAACCATTCAGCATTTCCTCCAAATTGCTCAATGCTTGGTTCAACATCTTCCTTATTATTATTATTATTTTTTAATACATTGTGCAATTTCATAAATTAACTCCTCTATTCCTTGTTTACATTTGCTGCTAGCACTGATAACTGGATATATAACAAAACCCAGATTAAGATTTTTAATGTAATTTATGTTAACATCAAGAATTTCTTTACTTACTCTATCAATTTTTGTTAATACTAATTGATAATATATATGATTTAATTCAAGCCAATTGATAAAATCTAGATCTATTTCTTTAAATCCAACTTTAACATCTATAAGTAGTATAACTTTTAATAAATTTTTACTGTTTAATAAATAGTATTCCATAAGAAAAAGATAGTTGTTAATAGTGGTTTTATTTGCTTTGGAATATCCATAACCTGGTAGATCAACTAATACCATAAAATTTTTATTAATTAAGTAAAAATTTATTTGTTTTGTGCACCCTGGTCTGGAAGATGTCTTGGCATTTTTTTTATTATTTGTAATTGCATTAATTAAGCTAGACTTTCCCACATTTGATCTACCAGCAATTGCGATTTCTGGTATTGAAAAGTCAGGAAATGATTTTACATGAGTTGCACCTATAATAAATTCACATTTTGACATTATTGCTTTTAACTTCATCAGTTTAAGTAATTAATTATAAAGAATATTAAATTATATAAAGTATTGTTAAATACTATCACATATAAAAATTTAAAGAAAAAAATTTTACAATTAATATTACAAATGGTATTATAAAAGAATAGTAGAAGTTGAAGGATTATTAATATTGAGTGGTAACAAAGCTATGAGCTTTGATAGTAATTTAGAGGAGTTATATCAAAAATTTTGTAAATTAAAAAGTATATTGGAAGACACAAGTCAACTAAGTGTGGATTCATTTGTTGCAGCTTCGAAAGAGTACTCAGAGCTATTACCTGTGATATCAGTAATAGATCAGTATAATAATCTACAAAAAGATATTGCAGATTTAGAAGAATTAATGAATAATCCAGAAACTGACCACGAATTAAAAAGTTTAGCTAAGGAAGAATTCTACGAAAGGCAAAAGCAGTTGCCTAAAATCAAGAATAAATTGAAGTTATCTCTTATTCCAAAAGATAAAGATGATGCTCGTAATGCTATTTTGGAAATTAGAGCAGGTACAGGAGGAGAAGAGGCTGCACTATTTGTTACTGATTTATATAGGATGTATACAAAGTATGCTGAACAAAAAAATTGGAAACTTGAACAGATTAATTCATCTTCAACTGGTATAGGTGGACATAAGGAGGTTTCTTTATGTATAAGCGGATCTAATGTTTTTGCAAGATTGAAGTTTGAATCTGGTGTACATAGAGTGCAAAGAGTACCAGAAACTGAAGCTTCTGGAAGGCTTCATACTTCAGCTGCTACAGTAGCAGTGCTACCAGAAATTGAAGAAGTAGATTTAAAAATAGATGAGAAAGATCTAAGAATAGATGTATATAGATCAAGTGGCCCAGGTGGGCAATCTGTAAACACAACTGATAGTGCTGTGCGTATTACACACATACCAAGTGGAATTGTTGTTATACAACAAGATGAAAAATCTCAACACAAAAATAAAAATAAAGCTCTTAAAGTCTTAAGAGCAAGGTTATATAATCTTGAAAAACAAAAAAGAGACTCAGAAATCTCACAAATGAGAAAAAGTCAAATAGGATCAGGCGATCGTTCTGAACGTATAAGGACTTATAACTTTCCTCAATCTAGAATTACAGATCATAGAATAAATCTTACATTATACAGGTTGGAGGATATTATGAAAGAAGGAAATTTGGATGAGTTTATAGACGCATTAATAGCTGAAGATGAAGCTAACAAACTAAAAAATTTACATCTTTAGTTAGTGTGTTTATAATATCATTATTCTAAATACTTTAAATATACATTAAGATGTATATACTATATAATTAGTAAATGATAAAGCTGGATACAATCATTGGATTGTGTCGTAAAGATGCTAGTTCAACAGCAGCAAAAAAGTTTACTATACCTACAGAGAGAATTAGTCAAATCAAGATATTTTTTAGATTTTTTATCATAATGTAAATAGTACAACACCAAATTGAAATTCACATAAAACTATATAGTTTTCCTACACAAACTTAAAATCTCTTAATACCCTGCCCTTCTTTTATAATACACTCCAACCTGCATAATGTAAGATTTATTCTATGATCTGTAATTCTAGATTAAGGAAAGTTATAAGTCCTTATACGTTCAGAACAATCCCCCAACCCTATTTTACTTTTCCTAATTTGTGATATTTCTGAATCTCTTTTTTACTTGTCTAGATTATATAATATTGCTTTCAATGCTTTAATAGCTTTACTTTTTGTAAATTATCATACTTATTTATTACTGATATTACGGAGATAACTCTGAATATTCCTTAGAAAATAGAATAAATTAATCTACACTTAATTGACTTGTGTCCTCTAATATGCTTTTCAATTTATAGAACTTTTGGTATAACTCCTTTAAATTACTGCCAAAGTTTATAGCTTTATTGTCACTTAATATTAACGATCCTTGAACTTCTACTATTTTTAATAGTACTATTTGTAACATTAATCTTTTTTAAAATTTTACACTTTTGAAATAATAAACCCATTGAAAACAAATGAATACTTTTCATAGTGTTTTCATAATTGGATATAACATCATGTGCATAGAACAATATTTGTGGAAAATAATTTACTGTAAAAAATATATACTTTTTAATCAATACCTCCATACACTAAAGGACAAATACCATAAATTAGCTTAACAATGTATGGCAATATTGTTAGAATTACGTCTATACGAAACAATATACCATGCAAAATAACTGTTGATATAACAAATAATACCATATTAAAACCACAGGCTATAATCACCATAAAATTGTGTATACGGTTCTATATAAAATTATATTGACACTATTAATATATATTGTGCTCAAAAGAATTTTTAAATATGATTATTATCCTTAGCAAGTAATAAAGGAATCCATAAAAAAGCATTAAATATCTACACAATGGTTTCTACAAAGGTGTCACATACCACAAAAACTTGCTAGAAATACTACATGTAGTAATCCCAACGTTATATAGATGTTTTTTTAACAATAATATGCAACTTGATTCTTTGAAAAAGAGTCAGCATTTCCACAAAACAGGTATATCAGGTATTACATACATCAAACTTATAAGCATTCCTAAAGCAATAATTATAGGAAATACTTTTATACTAAAATTATTTATTAAAAAGCAACACTTCTACTGTAATTTGCCAACAATATAGGAATAGGTAATCTATTATTAAATTTTTATTTACTTACACTAATGCACTTTTTTAATTACAAAATAACGTTATGAGAAACTAAATATATAAATTTTTTATATATTAGTTTTATTTTCAGTTATTAATTAATCTAAATTGACATCTAATGCGTTAAATTATTAAACACATTACTCATAACATTCCTAACACATATCCAATGATAATGAATTTAAATTGTATCACGAGCTATGGTGCTAATTAATTGATAATAACAATTATATTAAATTAAGTAGCATATTAAATAGATAACTGTAGGTAATATAATTTAAAAAAAAGTTAAGTTTTTATTATAAAAAAGTATAGATTTTATTGTTTTCTTTATATAAGATATAAAGATATTAATAACAGGATACTTATATACGATGCAACTATTACTTTTAGTAGATAACAATGATAGAGCTTTTTTGTCTGACATAAATTTGTATAAAAATGAACAAGGAAAATTTATACCACGTAATCAATGTATCAAGCTAAAAGATACACAAGGTAGAGAAATATCATTATTAAGTCATATTGATAACAGCGATTTATATGGTGCTATCTTTACTAAATTTACTGTTGTTAGTAGTTCAAGATTTATCAATGAAACTGTTATATTACGTGGTACTAACAAACATGGTCAGGATGTCTTCTTGGGGTTATTATTAGATAAATATGAGTTTAGGAGTTTCCTGGATAAAGAAGATGAACTTTGTCTTTTTATAAGTGATTTAGATGAAATTTGCATTTTCTTAAACAACAACAATTATCTCGGCTCAGGACTAATTAATGAACGTAGTGATAAACAATTGTTTATTGATTTAAAGAATAATATGGTAAAACTCAAACCCAAAATGAATCATAAAGAAAAGTTTTGTACTAGTTTTAGATTTTTTAATAAAGATAATATTATGGTTAACAGCATTATTATTCCAGTTGAATTATCTAATATTGGTGCCACAAACACGACAACAGTGACATTGAAATAATTTTTTACAATATAATTCAATTAGGTATCACAATCTGACAAGTATTAGATCAATTATTTTACAATTCACAATAGCGAAAATCAACCCAAAATTATATTGCATGTGCTAAAGTTAAGTTTAACAAATAGATTTATCTTCAATAAATTATATATTTTATAGTATTGGTGAAAACTTACAGAAAAAATAAGAAATTCTTTAGTATCACAATATGCTACACTAGAAATCTTTACCGATTATATATCAAGTCATTAGTACTAGAAGGAAATGTAAACAAGAATGTTAATTGCAATAGTGAGTAATGCTACTGTCATTGAAAAATTGTATAATAAAAAAATATAAACATGAATAAAATTTATAAAGGCAAGTTATCGTGCTTACGCATAATTCTGTTAATTTTCTTTTTTTCTAACAATTGTAAAGATTTGAATAGATATTCTCTAGTACGTGACGGTACAATAATATCATCTATATATCCTCTAGAAGCTGCTACGTAAGGATTGACTATTTTAGTTCTATATTCATCTACAATATTTTGTATTTTTTCTTTGTCTGTTTCATTCCTAAATATTATTTCAACTGCTCCTTCAGCTCCCATAACTGCAATTTCAGCATCTGGCCACGCATAATTGATATCACCACATAAATGCTTGGAGTTCATTACTATATATGCTCCTCCATATGCTTTACGTACTATTATGCTAATTTTTGGTACAGTAGCTTCCGCATATGCATATAGTAATTTTGCGCCATGTGCTATAATTCCAGAATGTTCTTGATTTACACCAGGCATAAACCCTGGAACATCTATAAAAGTTATAATTGGAATGTTAAAAGCATCGCAGAAGCGTATAAACCTAGCTCCTTTTCTTGCAGCGTCAATATCTAAACATCCAGCTAAATGTAATGGTTGGTTTGCTATTAATCCTACTTTGTATCCTCCTATCTTACCAAATCCTACAATAATATTACGTGCAAAATCTGGCTTTATCTCGTAAAATAGCCTTTCATCGCATACTTTTTCTAATAGTTCATTCATATTATATGGTGTAGAACTATTTTTAGGTATTAATGTATTTAAAGATAAATCTTCTGTATCTAAACACGATGCTAGCTGAGATTTTGATAATTCTGTATTATTAGATGTAATAAAATCCATAAATTTACGAACATATAGCAATGCTTCAATTTCATCATTGAATACCAAGTCTGCAATGCCAGTTTTATTGGAATGTACTTTTGCTCCACCAAGATCTTCTTGACTAACATTTTCGTATGTAACTTTTTTAATTACATCTGGCCCTGTTACAAACATATAAGAAGTATTGCGTACCATGAAAATAAAATCAGTTAATGCAGGAGAATAAACTGCACCACCCGCACAAGGCCCCATAATTATAGATATTTGTGGAACAACACCAGATAAATTTACATTACGTTGAAAAATTTCTCCATAACCAGCTAATGAGTCCACTCCTTCTTGTATTCTTGCCCCTCCAGAATCATTAATACCAATTATAGGAAGTCCTAGTGACGCAGCTTTATCCATAATATTACATATCTTTTTAGCATTTAATTCACTTAACGATCCTCCAAAAACAGTGAAATCTTGAGAATAAACGCATACTTTTCTTCCATTAATTGTTCCATACCCAACAACTACACCATCACCAGGTATTTTAGATTTATCCATAGAAAAATTTACAGATCTATGTTCTATAAATGTTCCATATTCTTCAAAAGAATTATCATCTAGTAAAACTGTTAATCTTTCTCTTGCCGTTAATTTACCTTTAAGATGTTGCTTTTCTATTCTAGATACTCCACCACCATAGAATGCTTTTAATTTTCTATCGTGTAAATCTTGCAATTCTGAAAAATTCATAATATTTAAAAAGATGAGTACATTAGAATATTATTATCACATTTTATAATAATATGTAAATTTTTTATAGAAGTACTCCAACACAATCTATTTTAAAGCATTTATTACTTAGCAGTTTATATTCTTAAATTTTACAATTTAGATCATCAATTATTTTAATGTTACTCTTGTTAATCCAGTAGAACCTGTGATAGAGATTTCACATGATATAAGCACATTATTTAATAACAAATGCTACCATTCCCATTGAAAAAGCTAAAAGATGTTACATATTATTTATTCTTACTCGCTTTAGTATAAGGTCTACTAAATTGCCCTTCATATCACAAAATAACTGTTTATCACTACGTTCATAAGTTGATTCTCCATCAATGCAATTGTTATCATACATGAAAAAACAAGATGTATCATTAAAGATAAGAACACTGCCATACTAGTCTTAACAACACCGTGTAGAATTAACTATTTGTTTTCAAATTTCTACTACCAATCACAGTAAAATTGCTAAAGATAAAATTGTATATATATGTATCAAAAGCAACACATGCATCGATTTCTTCATTAATTTCTTTTACAAATTCTCTAAGCAATGGATCACATACAACAAATTTACCGTCTATGTTGTCATATAAAGATACATCAGACAAAAACAATCTCCCATTTTTATTCATTAAAAGTAATAGTTGTTTCATAATAATGTATAAATACAACTGATATTGCTATAAGCATAAACCAAGCAAAGTTATTGTTATACAATGAAATGAAAAATCTTAATAAGAAGACATAATACACTTTTTAAAAAACTTCACAATTCATTGCTATTTTTATAGTAGCAGTTTTGCAAGAAATTGAAAACAGATGAGTAAAATTTATGATATAAGTACCTACTAATTACTTTAATGTCACAATTTTTCTTCCTGAATGTGCAGTCAATACTTCACAAAGACATAGCACAGTATCAACAATTCTACCTTCTTTGTTAAAGAATTTAAAAGGTACAACTTCTGATTTTGGATTAGGTTTGCTTGGTGTAATATCTTTTAGAGTTGCTTTTACATCGGCAAATAACTGTTTATTACTACGACCATGAGTTGCGCCTTTAGCAAGACAATTGTTCTCATCAATGAAAAAACACGGTGTACTCTCTTTACGCATCATAAATGAATCAAATTCACCTTTAGCTAATGAGAGAGATAAATGCACTTCTTCACCATGCACATTATTACCACGTAATATTACAACCTCATTATGCAATTTATTGCTATTAATAAAAACAGCATTACTAAAACATGTACCTAATAAGACAAATTGATGCATATAAGGATCAGTTATTGGTGATGGCGCAACACCAATATCTTTTAACATTGCTCTAACAGATTCATCTCGTGGAATAAACCTACCATCCATACTATCACATAAGGACCTGTCATACAAAAAAAGTCTATTATTTCTGTCACAAAAAAGCAATAACTGCATAAAACATAACCAAATTAACTAACATCTTATAAATTATAATATAAAAATTAAACAAAATTTACAACATTTATATATAAACATGTTGCAATTTGCTGACATAGAAATTACTTACACAATACTTAAAAGTATAACAATTTGTATTATTTTAGAGCCATTCTTCCTAACCCTGTAGGACTTACACTAACTAATTCAGGTAAAACGATTATTGCATCAAATATAGTATCATTTTCATTAACAAAGTTAAAGCGTACACCTACCATTTCCTTATTAACCTTAGGCTTCAGTTTTGTGATACTTGATTTCAAACTACAGAATATTTCCTTGATTGTACGTCCTTCAGTTTTTCCTGAACTAACATAATGATAATCACTTACTACAAAATAAGGATTACCATCTGTATCTAATCCTTTCTTTGTAAAATCTTTAAATAGAAATTTATCTACTAATAAACTTAAATGTACATCCTCACCTTTTAAGTTAGAACCAATATTTATGACAACTTCATTCATAAACTTTACACTATTAACAAAAGCACAACTTGTAAAAGTAGCACCAACAATATTGGGATCGTAAGCAGGACTTGCTGCTGCTGCTTCTTCCTCATTACTCAAATTAATACATTTTACTATGTTTTTCATATTTTCGTCACGCGGAACAAATACTCCATCTACATAGTCGCATGAAGATTTATCAACCAAAATAAGTTCATCATCTTTACTAATTAAAAGCAATAACTGCATAACTCTGTAACCACAATAGTATATATTTTATAATTTTACATAAAAAAACTAGTGAAGTCTATAATCTACATAATATGATATAAGTTTTTAATAGGAATTTACTTCACAAAACATGTGAATATTCTTCAATCTCTTTATATGCAATTATGAGATTTCATAAAATCTACAGTCTTTGTGATTACATGTTGTAGTATAAGTTAATATAGTTATAGTGTTAAATACTTTCACAAGAAATTAAAATCCGTATATCATCTTATTTTAAGCTATAAAATAATTTTTTATTGATATTACCATTTTATATATTGTTATTAAATTAAAATATATATCTCAAGTTAGTATTTATTATAAAAGTTTGTTATATATCTATTGTCATACAAATTAGGCGTATATACCGATTATATACCTTAATCTAAAGTAATGAACTTCAAAAATTAAAATATCAGCAAAATAATATTACTGTGTACAGAAACATTTCTTATCTAAAGCTTAAATAATGTAAATAATTTATTTTTCTATTGCTATTGTTAACACTAAATGCTCATTCTAAATTTTTACTGATAATCACTGAAGGTCGTATAGTACTGTATATTCTTCCTTAGCTATACATAAGATACGATAAAGATGTAATTACATCATCATATAAATTACTAAAAATAAAGATACTTTTCTATTCTTTTTACTTTGCTATTTCAACTTTACAAAGTTTATAAATGATGTTGTTATATGCTAGTTATATTAATAAAAAAGATATACTTAACTCATATTCGATAAATATCAACTCAAATATTTTACAAATGAAAGATTAGATATGTAATATAAATTACTACATTTTAAGATGATTTATAACTATTATATTGCTGTCACATATGATGTTTTTTCGTTAGATCACTTAACTTTTATTAGAATGTGCAACTGCGCTAATTTATAACATGATCTAATTCATTAGAATTGTAATGTTATATTATCAGATAGAATTAAAAAAAAATCTTACATGTAAAATATAATTCTCACGCATTTAATATTTTACATAAAGCTAGCACTAAAAATAAGTATTAGAACATTGGATTTGTACATCACTCTTTTTTATAATATATCATATATGCATAATAGATAATGTAATTTTGTAAGATAAAAATTATTTAGAAAAACTGATATTCAATAAATATATGTTTCTTGTGATAAAGCAATTCTAACCTAGATAGATTTTTTATTATTTAATATATTAATGTTTAGATACTATTAAACCTATCCTTCTATAACCTTGTATAATCAGATAATAAACTAAATATACTGCCTTATAAATCGATACATAGTCTTACTGCTTATTATCTGTTAGTTTTATAATTGCATTAAAAAACATTACACCATATTAATTAATAAAGTGACCAATTATGATTTACAACAAATGTTATTTAACTAGGAATGTGATGCATATTTACAAGCATGACTTTTTTAAATTTATATTATGTTTTGATCTATTATTATCATCATATCAAAAATAATAAACATTTATTCATTACTGTAATCACGTAAGTTGATTTAATGATATTTTTTCCTATTATGACCATTATACTACACAATCTTTATACTTGCTGTTTTAACAATGCATCTTTAAAAATTCGTATTAACTGATTATAGAACATTATACATCACATATATAGTACTTTGTTTTTTTACTATTTCTTATGAAATTGCTTGTTAATGCAGCATTACATTCTTAAGTTTTCAGCATCCCTTTCTAATATTGCTAACTCGTTAGATTCCATAAAACTTGAAGGAAAACCTCGCTGTTGTAAATCATATTCATTAATTGAAATTGCAGTACGATAATACACATTACCATGATTATCAAGAAAATTATAAAAATTAATGTTACCAATGAATTTTTCGTGAGGATTAGTGGGTATAGTACCTTTTATATATTTATAAAATACTTCCACAGTATTTGACATTTTAAACTTTATAACAGGATTTGGGTGATCGAAACTTTCACAGTGCATTGTACTTACAATATTTCTAGTATCATGATAACTACTAGAATGTATTACTGAATCAATTGAAAATTTGCAGCCTTCAAATATATCACTCATAGTTACCATCTTACTAAACGAAGTAACTAAAACTACATGGCAATTTCTATGCATACCATATAAAAATAAATAATTATGATTTGAGAATACACTTTCAACAATATGAAAATCATCAAATCTAGTACCAATAATTTTATCGAAATCAATTTGGCTATTAGTAAAATCATAATCTAAATTACCATTAAAATTATTGTCACATTTATAATACACATTTAGTGATTCATAAGATACACAGTGCTCTGTAGGCACCATACAGTATTCCCCTGTTTTTAATTTTAATAATGTTAAATTCATAATTTTTTATTATTAATATTTATTAACAATAATAATAAATAATAATTAATTAGTAAATTTATTTTTTAATAAATAAAAAATACACATTATCATAATAATTTACGAGCTATTTTTTGATAGAGAAAGACTGATCACCTAATAACTCAGAATTAGCATTAACTAAAATAAGATGTGACATAATATTATGCATATTTTAATGTAAGCACTATTTGAAACCAATAGCACAGTATTATCTTTTGTTAATATACTGCTTTCTAACATACTAAAATTATTTATTGCTGTAATACCACTGTCATTTTGCACCAGGTGATATCTTGGTAACAGTAGTACTAATTTCAATTTGTCTTTCAGTATTTCTGTTACAAAGATAATTCGTTATTGCTCTAACAGAACGCTCTTTTTTTTCGTATACTACTATAAGATTTTTTATAATTTCTATTCATCTTTATAACTTATCTTTTACATTATGGCATAACATTAACATAATGTACTTTTTTCGGTAACTAACAAGAGTACTTTCCTTTAAAAAAGAATCTACGTGCGATACCTCAATACCATTTGTTAATTGACTATCGTGCTATACTAACCTATGGTCTTGATAATGTAATTTTTTTTATCAAAGAACTTATAAAAAAAAGATCCATGAATACCACTTTTACGCATAAGATTTAACATTCTGCCCTTTATATAATAATCAAATATTGAAATAGATTAATCATTTCATCAACTTAATAGCTGAGTCATCAAGAATTTTGTATCTTCTCATTTGTGTATCAAACTTCCTATCATGAGAAGTAGCATAGCAAGTATAAACTATCACCTATCTAAGAATTTAAAACCATTAAGCATATTATTCATAGTCATATCTTCACCAATTTGAACAGCTATAGAGAATCTATGATCTTGAGAATACACAACTGCATCATCGTAACTCGTTAATGTGTTTCAAACGACACTAATATCACTAAATTTACTATTGACTAATATATTAAGTATATTACTAATATTTGCAAAGCAAACGTTTATATATTTGTTAACATTATGTAATAATATATTGACATAATAATTAAAATATTAAGAGAATTAATAAACAAATCTATTTTCTAATAATTTTAATAAAAAATTAATAGTAAAAATAATATAAGACATTACCTGTAAATCTAAAAATACTTAAAAACAGATTTACGAGTATTTACATACAACAAACAAAAAAACAATTTTTCATTGACTAAAAGCACAAAGAAGTATTTTGTCAACTTAATTCATATATGCCTAATGATATAATGCTACACTAATAATTAAAAACATCACTACTCCTTCTAATTATTTTCAGGTTTTACAGTTAATACCATCACATGGTTTATAAGATATGAGATACATAAGTATTGTTAATAAAAAACCAAATATTACATTTAGCTGAATGTTTAGATGCTTTAAGAGATAGATTCTTATGATTTTATGATACTTTTAACATTACAAATTGTTGCTATTTAGTTTCAGTAGCTCTAATTTGACGTTGTTTATGCTTTCTACGAAGTAAATTAGCTTTTAATGCATTAGCTAAAGCTTTCTTTTTAACTATGCCTTTATTTTTTTTTGACTTATTCATAATAAAAAATAAAATGTAAACAATCAAGCCGTTATAGCTTAGTGGAAAAGCACATCATTGGTAATGATGCGACCTAAGTTCGATTCTTAGTAACGGCACATATATCTTAAGGATATATTTTTTCATGAAATTGTAAACATATAAAATAACGTATGTAATGGCGTTACATATGTATGTAACATTACACTCACCTACAATAAAACATAATACAATTCTGTATTATACAATAATATTATAAACTAGCAATGCAATACACAATCGGACATTTTTTAGTTAGATTACAGAAGTTAAATACCAAATATTCAAAAGTATACCATTAACACATTATATGTTGTATGTATTAACTATCTGTAATGCTATACCTTGTATAATTACTTTACAAAAAAACTGAAATATTAAACAATTCTAATTTTTACAATATTTTACTATTTTTTATGTCATACAATGTAATAACTCGATTTGCCCCCTCCCCAACCGGACATTTACACTTAGGAGGAGCAAGAACTGCTTTATTTAATTGGTTATACGCTAAGCATAATAATGGAAAATTTTTATTACGCATTGAAGATACTGACAAAAAAAGATCATCTAAAGAACTTATAGATTCTATTATTGAAGCAATGTCTTGGTTGAAAATTCATTATGATGGAAAAGTAGTATTACAATCTGAAAACATATCTAGGCACGTTGAAATTGCAAATCAATTAATATTAAATAATAAAGCATATTATTGCTACTGCTCTGAAGAAGAAATAAATAAAGAAAAAGAAGAGTATATCAAAAAAGGTTTATATTATAAACATAATTGCATATGGAAAAATAAAAGTCCACATAATAGTAACACTACTAGAGTTATTAGACTAAAGAGCCCTATAGATGGTATAACATCATTTGATGATGAAGTATATGGTAATATTACAGTTAACAATTCACAATTAGATGACATGATTCTATTACGTTCAGATAATACTCCTACTTATCTTTTATCAGTAGTTGTTGATGATCATGACATGAACATTACTCATATTATTAGAGGAACAGATCACTTAACAAATACAGCACGTCAATTATTGATATACAGTGCATTAGAATGGGATCCACCTAAATTTGCTCACATTCCATTGATACATGATGAAAATGGAAATAAATTATCTAAAAGGCATCAAGCAATTGCTATACATGAATATAAAAATTCAGGTATATTACCAGAAGCTATATTCAATTATTTACTCAGAATGGGATGGAGTCATGGAAATGATGAAGTTATTACTATAGATCAGGCAATAAAATGGTTTTCTATTCAAGACATTGGACAGTCTCCATCAAGATTAGATAACAAAAAACTGGAATTCTTAAACAATCATTACATCAATATCACTGATGATGCAACAATTCTAAATATAATAATTCCAATTATAGAGGAAAAAACAGGATATATAATAACTGATTTAAAAAAAGGTCATTTATTAAAAGGATTAAATGAGCTAAAGAAAAGGACAAAAAACTTAGTAAATTTAGCAAAAGAATCCCTATTTTATGTTGAAGATACTCCAATTTCAATTGATCAAGAATCAATTACTATTATAAAAGATTATAAACATATATTTTCTATTTTACATGATAACCTATCTAAAATTTCAGAAAAAGACTGGAATCACAATATATTAACGTCAATTATTAAAAATATATCACACAATTTAGAAGTAAAAACTAGCATTATTTATCACTGTTTACGTGCATCTATTACAGGAAGAATGAATGCTCCTAGTATTATTGAAATCATGATTAACCTTCAACGTAAAGAATGTCTACAACGCATCAAGTATGCATTGGATGTAATATAATTTTTTCACTGTAAAATAAAATAATAGTAAGTTATTAGGGTTATATAATAAAGTAGTTTAATTCATCATGATAAAATAAGTATAATTTTGAAAATTTTTATTCAATAATTATAAAAAAATCTATTGATTTTTACTGATTAAATCTGTGTTACTATTGGAACCTTATAATTCAAGAGAAATTTTTATAAGGTAGTATATTCCAAGAAAGCTTCTTTAATTTAAGTAATAAATCATAATCAACTAACAAGCCTATATTAAAGAATATACTGCGTAACACAACAATACTAAAGTCATGTGTAACTGAAACTTCAGTATATTAATTATTGTATTTGATAATTTCTATTAAATTAAAAATATTATTTCAGGATTGATGGAATTATTTTTATGATAAATATTTGTTTAAGTTTACAATATCATAATTACTAATATAATATTTATGTTTTATGGTTTTGTTAATGGTTATGTAAAATGTGGTCCGTATTAAAACAAAAAATTCTAGGATCTGGTGAAGGTTTTGATGAAAATCAAGAAAAACGTAAAGAAGAAGTTAATAAAGAATTACTAGAGAAAAGCAGAAAGATACCGTTAAAAGAAGAGGCACATTCAGAAACAGAAACTGCACAATCACAAGAATCCAGTACACAAGAAACTCCTCAAATACAAGAAGAAGAGAAGATAGAACACCATGATGAAGATCAAGAAACAAGTAAAGTGGTAACTAGTAAAGAATTATTAGAAAAGAAAGAAGCAAAATATACAGAAACTACACAATCACAAAAGATACAAGAACTCAGTGCAGAAGAAATTTCTCAAGGACAAAAAGAACAACCTATACAATCTCCCCCTAAAGCAAAACAAACAGAACTTTACGAAAAAGCAGGAGCACGACCAAAGACAAGGTCAGGAGTACTAGGAAAAAAAATAGAAAAAAAAAGTAAGAAGCAACTAACAAAATGTGAAATAGAAGAAAAGAAAAAAGCAGAAATTAGAGAAGAAAAACAAGAAGAGGAAAAACTAAAAGAGGCACTAAGTAAACTTAAAGGTAGACCTCTTTCATGTGTCGAAAGCATATTGTCTCATTATGATGAAGAAGAAAGGAGAAATTATCAAGAATTAGCTAACATGGTACAAATAATAAAGCCTAATGATATTACAGTAAAAAGTACAAAATGTATAGGTAATACTGATGAAGAAAGTGGAAAAATGCATATTTCATGTAACAGAAGTAAATCGTGTAAAGTAGCGGTAAAAGGAAATTCGTTATTTATAGTAAACTGTAGATTATCAAACAAATATTTATCAGAAAATACAAGAGTAAATGATGCTTTTCCACCAAAAGATTCAACACAAAGAAAACGTAAAGCTATTGTCTACTGTTTTGTAGCTTGTAATGATACTGATAAGTTCTTAGAAACTTGTTCTACTACTTTATTATCATCACGTTTTTCACATACACAGTGTCCTTTTAATTTTTGTAAGGTCAAATATGTACATTTCTATACAAAACATCAAAACAATAAGAATCTAGATTTATCAGATGAAAAAAAAGTATTAGAAAATTTTGGAGGTTTAACAAATGTAGAGTTTATAGATAGTAGACCATCACCAAGCTCAAGCTTATCTTCTTCACCAAGTATTAGCGGATCTTCTTCTTCTCACTCGTCTTCACCTACTTAATCAAGCAGCTCAGGAATCATTATATTCAGACTTTAAAAGTTCACTTGCAAGCAAATTTATTGAATGCAGCATCGCGCGTCATAAGTTTATAATCCTTAGCAACTAATGTAGTCTGTTTGACAAGTAATATAGAGAAATCTGTGCAACTTACTAACTAATGTTTAATAAAATAATAGTTTTATCATAATATGATAAGAATTGTATTTTTATATAAAACAAAAAGCATATGCTTAACCTGCATCAAGGAGAATTAATTTTAGCTAATAAAACATTATGTAAGAAGCTAGATATTGTCTCTAATATTAAAATTGATAAAAACTTATGTTGCATAGGTAACACTAAAGAGAGTACTGGTAAATTACAAGTACATGTTGGTAATAAAATGAGTAATAAGACACAAATTCAACCAAAAGGTGATTCTCTATTCTTATTAAAAGTCAGGTTTCTATCTGGCTTAGTAAAAAATGATAGTCATTTACTCTCAATTTATAACTTATCAAATAAGGAACAAACAGAGCGTTCTATTCCTGCTTATTTATACCTTCTAGTAAAAGAAAATCGCATTGAAGAATTTTGTGCATTAAAAGAAAAGATACAAAATCAAGAACAAAAATACATCAGCTATCTTATTAAATATGGCAACGTAGTATTTGCCAATTTAACTATAGAAAGCAATCCTCAAAGTCAATACAATGAACATCTTGCTTTACAAAACATTGCACAATTAAGTGCAGACTTTATTGTAGAACAAGAGTCAAAAGCTAAACTATCAATACCTAATTCAAGAATGAGAATAGGTAAATTAGATACTATAGAAGAAGAAAATAGTAATTTATTAACTTAATATGACTATAAAAAATAACTTATTTGAATAATCAGAGATACATTTTTATTTTTTATCAAATAATTGATATACAAGAATTCACCAGAACAACTTTGTATTATATATGCTTGTACCACAAGAAGTAATAGCTTCTAATAACTTATTATGTGAGTATGTGAAATACACCACTATAAATGTAAAAAGTGCTACTTGTATAGGTAATACATGCATCACCAGCAATAAATTAAAAATACATATTTCAAAAGACAGTAACCTACAACCAATAGTTCAACCACATGGTAAGTCTTTGTTTTTATTGAAAGTGATAATACCACCTAGCATAGTAAAAAGTGATCCATACTTAAGAAATATTTATACAACATTACCAGAATCACTAAATGCTAGTGTATATTGCTTAGTAGATACTTTACATATGCAAAGTTTTACTAATGAAATATATGATCCTGTACAAAAAAAAGTACCAAAATTTGTTGATAATATTTTTAAATATGCAGAAGTTATATTTACACAATTAGAAATAGATTCACATTTTAAGCTTAATGAACATGAAATATTACACAGCATGTTACCAGATGCTGAGTTTATTATCTATGAAACAGAAGAAAAAAATTCTTGTTGTTCCTGCTGTACATCCTTTAGTTCAAAACAGAACATTATCAGAGCACAATCACAAGCAAATTTACTGCAAGAAGAAGAACAAGCTATATTACCAAAGCCGGAAGATGATATTATTAATACACCAGTTTCATCAACGGATTCATCTTCATCAACAGATTCGTCAACTGAACATAGTAGCATTTCATCATTGTTATCACTTGTAAACCTAGCAATAGGAGGTATTAATAGTTTTCAATATAATAGTAAATGAAGTATATATTTTTTATTATTAATGCTAATACTAAAATTAGTTAATTATTTTTTATTATTAATTTAAAATACAAGAATATTAAAATTTTTATTGCAATATTATTAATTTTTATTTATTATTTAATTAAGATAAATTAATTATTAAACATTTATTATGCAGCAAAGTGTAAATATTCCAAAAGTAGTAAATGATCACTTGTGTATAAAAGGAGACAATTTTTCTTTTATTTATAGGGAATGTTATTGTATAGGTAATACGCCAGAAAACAGCAATACATTAGAAATACACATTTTAAAAACTTATATATAGTAATAAAAAAATCATACCAAATGGAAATTCACTGTTTTCATTGAATGCAAGCTACCCTTTAACAACAATAATGCAATTAAGAAAGCTTAATTTCATAAAACTCTCACAAAATGAGTTAGAAAAAGGTAATATAAGTGCGAAACTTTATATTTTTGTAAAAAAAAATAAGCTTGAGCAATTTGTTGAAGATGTATTAAATAATGATAAACCTGGTGCTGTTATAGTACCATCTGAATATGGTAGTATTATATATACAATGTTATATATCGATAATTTTGTAAAATATTTTAATGAAGAGATTGCTTTAACCAATTTCTCACGGATAGCTTCTGCACCTGAAAATTATCCTGAATTCAGAATCATACATAAACAACATAGCATTGTTTCTAAACTATTACATAATATGAAATGTACTTCACAAAATAATCTAATATCAGACGAAATTTCAACAATAGCTAGTACAAAAAATCCAAACACTATAATCAGAAACCCACACGAATATAAATCTGACAATGTTTCAACAACAATCAATACAAAAACTTCACTAAGTGTAATTAAAGAACAACAAGAATACAAACATCAAGAATACAAACATGATGATAATTTAAAAAGAAGTAAGTTAAAAACTTCAAGAAGATCAAGAAAAAGACATGTAGGAAGATTATTATTAGTCAGACCTAGTTTAGATACTATACAAGAAGAATCATCGGTAATAACATACTAAGTTTTTCATAAATATGATTCATATATTTTGTATTGTTATAAATACAAATCAGGCCTGTAAAATACTCTATTGATATAAATAAGTTATTAAAAATATTAATTAATCTTAGTACTAATTGTTCTAATAGTTAATTAATATTTATTTATATAAATATCATTCATAAGATTTATTTATATATCATAACTATTAATTAACATATGATTTCTCAGATACAATGCATTCAATGGTAAATCATATGCTTAACTTAAGTTTAGAAGACAGAGAACAGCACAATCGCACTTTATGTAAAAATATTAATAATATGGATTTTGTAGTACACAATTCTGCTTGTATTGGTTATACAGGAGAAAGTGGAAAATTAATAATATATCCTGACACTGATATAAAGTCAGACATTACACCTTCAGGACTGTCTATGTTCGTATTACAAGGTAGTATACAACAATCTTATGCATTAGACAATCCAATATTATCAGAAGGTAAAGAATTCTCTGATAAAATTAAAAGACTTACTGCTAACATAGAAGTATTTTGTTTAGTAGAAAAGAACCAATTAAAAAAATTTCACGAAAAAGTTAGTGATAAAACAAAGAATCAAACAAGTGTGATATTTACAAATATTTCCGATATTCTTAAACCTGTGTTAGTAAAGCCACAAGTATATGCTAATCAAGAAACTGCATTTAATATAGAAGATCAAATATTAAAAATTGCCAAATTAAACAACGTAGAATTCAGAAAATGTACACCAGCAGGCCCAGAAGAAGCAGCATCACGTTTGTATTTAAATGATAATATAGAGAAAGAAGAGCAAAGTAGTAATGATGAACTTGCATTATTAACAACAGCATGGCATCCTGAAACACCAACTAGTCAAAATGATAACGTTCCACAATCAGCATTATTAGAAAGCACTGTGGATGACTCAGCATCATCAACAAGTAAGTCAAGTTGTTGCTTTAAAACATGCAATCGCTAATTCCTATTATACAAAATATATTTTTTATAAAAAATAGATTATAAGATGAATGTTAATTTCGTTAGCTTATTGATTAAGTAATATCATCTATTTTTATATCATATAACATAGTATCTAAGTGATTATTTCATAAGAAATTTACACTACTTTAATACATTTATCACACTAGATTGATAAATCATATTATACACTTTTATAACATGACGTAGAAATTTGTCAGTATCTAAATCAACAAAAAATTAGTATAGCAAGTGATAAAATATTCACTACAACATACACGCAATAGAATTGTCAGTAAATTACATATGTCTTTGTTTTATTTTAAACCTGTGAAGATTACATACATATGCTTTATAGAGATGAAAAAACTAGATAATAAACCCTAACCAACTATATCATATTAGTAGTATTAGAATTATTAGTAAAAGTCAAAAAATATATTAAATACAGCTTATGCAAAATTTTATTTATATCAAATTTATTGTTATTATAACATAACAATATTTTATACATACATATAAAATTTATCAAAAAATACAGCACAGCACTAATAAAACATACAATATTTTTGTAATAATAATATTACAAAATCAAAAATACCACTATAAAATGCCTTTGAAAAAAATAAAAACTCCTAAATAAACCATTAATTATATATTAAAAATAACATCTATTATTGTCATTACAACACATAAAATCACAACAATTAGAATGTATATTATGTAAAATAATAACCTGTTATTTTTATGGTAAATTAACAATGTTATTAAATCTTAACATAGAAGACTGGAAGACTGCCAACGAAGATATTTTAAAAATTATTGATGATATTAATCCTCAAGTAATTAGTCATTGTTGTATTGGATATACATCAGAGAATAAAATCTTACAAGTACACCCAGGAGCTAATGAAGAGACTGATATTATTCCTTCAGGATTATCAATGTTTATATTAAAATGCTCTGTACCAAAAGACAAAGTATCAGATAATTTAATAATAAAGCAAAGTAATGCATATCTACCAGAAAATGATAACGAGTCTCATGTTGACATTAAAATATTTTGTTTAGTTCCTGAAGATCATCTAAAACCATTTGTACAAGTATCAAAGGCAGGTAGTAGTTATAACACAATAAAACAACACATATACAGTACTTTAATTGTAACACCAGAAAAATTTAAAGAAGAAGGTTATAAAATTGAATTAAAAGATCTTTTAAAGCAAGTTATACAGCCAAGTAAGTTCAAATGTTCAGATACATTACTTGCTGGTCCAGTTGCTGTACCATCTAGGCCGTGGAAAGAATATAATTACACTTTATGTAAAAAAAATATTGAATCTATTAATCCTAAAGTCACTAAGCATTATTGTATTGGTAATACACCAGGAGGTAATACTGAATTAAAAATATATACAGATGCTAATGTTAAATCAGGTATCAAGCCTGAAGGATTGTCTATGTTTATACTAGAAGCTAAAATACCAAAAGCACAGGTTCTCTCTGATCCAATACTTATGTTAAGCGACGCATACCTTCCAGAAAAAAAATCAAAAAGTTATGTTAAAGCAGAACTATACTGTCTAGTGAATAGCGAAAATTTGGACAAACTTCAGAAATTAGCAAATAAAGGTTCAGATTTAAACAGACTAAAACCATTCATTAATAATATTGTAATGTTAAAACCAAAAGCATACGCTGATCCAAATTATGAATTTGATACCATGGCTCACTTAAAAATAGTTATGCACTCATGTACAGAATACACTAGAACAGGGTCTTCCAGCAGTGAATCTGATATATCATCTCGGTTAGAATCTTTATCATTAAGTTTTGTAAGTGCTGAGACTACAGCACAAGCTTCTAAACATTAATTAATCTAAACATAGCAACTATGTTTAAAAATTAATATATTTACAAAATATTATCTAATTATATAATGTCTTTTAAACTTAATTAATTTAATAATAGATAACAATTTTATAAAATTATATGTAACAACTATCCTATTCTAAATTTTCTATAAAAATTAATAAAGCCTATTATATAGGAAATATCAATGATAATAACGCAAAACTATTAAAGTATATAATAGTAACAATTATATACAAAGAGTAAAAAATAAGTCTATCATCAGGAATTAAAGTAGAACAAAATATTATAATACTTAGATCACAAATTATACCTCTTACATCAATTTGTAGAAGATAATTTACCAAAAGATAAAAAAAGTACAAATCTTTACTATATGTTTTAGTCAATAAAAAAACAAAGTAGCAAAATTCAGAAGTAATGTACTAAACTCAACAAAACCAGTAACCAATAACAATGAACTATTTTCTCTTATATTATTCAAACACTACATAAAATGGATAAGGATTTACCAGAAATTGCAGATTAGATTCTGATGCCTATTTCATAACTTCATGGATCCACATAAATCATAATATAGCTTATAAAGTTACGTTTAATATTTCTTAACAATTTTATGAGCTTCCCTTATAATAAAAAACTTATCATACAACAAATATTTTTTTCAACTCATACATTATTGAATACATCTGTTTTCTAATGAAACAAATAAAAAACATTTATAGAAAGTTATATCGCACTTTAATGCAATACTTATTAAGCTTAAGATATAAAAATGCTTATATTACCTTCTCAATTAAGAAAACATTTGTTTAAAAATAGATGACTGATTCTATATATAAAAAGTAAAACACACTAAGAACAATTAGAACATACTTAAGACGTTATATTTTCTTTTTCCTGTATTTCCAATAGTATATCTTTCATTTTATCAGGAGTTAACTTTTCATAATAATCATCATTGATCTGCACAATAGGAGCATTAATGCAGGCACCTAAACATTCTACTTCTTTTAAAGTAAACAAATTATCACTTGTTGTCTCACCGACACCTATATTAAGCAATTCTTTGCATGACCTTAAAATATCATCACTACCACATAACCAACAAGGAGTTGTTCTACATACTTGTACTAAATATTTACCAGTAACAGATAAATTATACATAGAATAAAATTTTGCTACTTCATACACATGTATTAGCTGCATACCTAAAAAATCTGCTATATAATTTATAGCAGAAGATGGAATAAAACCACCACACTGTCTTTGTGCTATATGCAATAAAGCCATTACAGCACTAGATTTTCTATCTTGAGGATATTTATTAATTGTATCTTTTACCTGTTTTAAATTTTCCTTACTAAATTTAAATTCTCCAATATAAGTTGTATTACTATTTTTTTGTGTACTAGACATTATTTTACCTATCTATTTCTCCAAACACTATATCTAAAGACCCAATTATAGCTGTTAAATCAGCCAACATATGACCTTTTGCTATAATATCTATTGCTTGCAAATGAGCAAATCCAGGAGCTCTAATTCTACACCGATATGGTTTATTTGTTCCATCAGATACTATATATACACCAAATTCACCTTTTGGAGCTTCAACAGCCATATATGTTTCACCTACTGGTACACTATAACCTTCTGAATACAATTTAAAATGATGTATCAACGCCTCCATAGATTCTTTCATCTCTGATCTTTTTGGTGGAGCAATTTTTCTATCATCTGTTTTCACAGGACCATCTGGTAAACGATTCAAGCATTGTTCAAGTAGTTTTATTGATTGTCTAATCTCTGCCATTCTTACAAGATAACGATCATAGCAATCCCCATTTTCTCCAATAGGAATCTCAAATTCTAAATCTTCATATATTTCATAAGGTTGACTTTTACGTATGTCCCAAGGAATACCACATGCCCTTAACATCGGACCAGAAAATCCCCAATCTAGAGCCTGTTTTTTCGATACAACACCAATATCAACATTACGTTGTTTCCAAATTCTATTTTCGGTTAATAGATCATCTATATCATCCATAAATCTAGAGAACGTACTAACAAATTTAAATATATCATCAATCAAATCGCTCGGTACATCAGCTGCCACACCACCCGGGCGAATATAAGCAGAATGAAATCTTGCACCTGATGCTCTTTCATAAAAACCTAAAATTTTTTCCCTTTCTTCAAACATCCACAACAATGGAGTCATAGCACCTATATCAAGTGCTTGACTTGATATATTTAACAGATGATTTAATATCCTAGTCAACTCACAAAAAATAACACGCAAATATTTTGCTCTAATTGGTATTTCACACTTTAATAATTTTTCTACGCATAAAGAATAGGCATGTTCTTGGGCCATGGGAGATACATAATCAAGACGATCAAAATATGGTAAAGCTTGTAAATACGTTTTATATTCTATTAATTTTTCAGTTCCTCTATGTAATAACCCAATATGTGGATCTATTCTTTCTATAACTTCTCCACCCATTTCTAAAACTAAACGCATCACACCATGAGCTGCAGGATGCTGAGGACCAAAATTTAAAGTCATTGGCGTGATTTTGACTTGATCAGACATCTAATAAATTACCAAGTAATTAACCATAAATTATGTAAGCACATACATCATCATGTCAAGAATAAGCTTTCAGCATGGTATTATAAATAAAACAAAAATTGTTATTTTTTTATAAATACATCACACTAAAACCAATACAGAACTTAAAGAAAATACTAATTTTTGTATTTACGGTATTATTTTACAGAATACTCATTACAAATTAAGGAATAAAGAAATAAACCATATCTGACTAAATCTCTTAAATAACTTATTGAACTATATCTCCGGTAGAG
Source organism: Ehrlichia minasensis (assembly GCF_004181775.1). NCBI lineage: Bacteria > Pseudomonadati > Pseudomonadota > Alphaproteobacteria > Rickettsiales > Anaplasmataceae > Ehrlichia > Ehrlichia minasensis. The sequence continues at coordinate 44,564 of NZ_QOHL01000002.1, read as the reverse complement.
CTTTGCTCTACTAAACTTGATATTACTAGTAACTTACTGTATAAAATTAAGAATCTGCAATTTTCATCTAAAAATATGATATTCTACACCCAATACCCATCATATTGATTAATGAATTAGTAATTTCTAGATTTACTTCAAGAAAATATATAACTGTTGTATAATATTAATTACATTAGATGATATTTTCGTGTTTTCGAATTTCTTTAGATATCTATATTTTATAACTTAATTGAAATTTTCTCTAGAAGGTGGTTTTAGTAAATAATGAAACTTAGTTTTAATATATAAAATCTCATCTAAAAATAAAAGATCATACTCATATTAAAATATAAAATGAACTCCTATTAATACACCACTAAAGTGCTAGTTTTTACAATCCAGAACATAAAAACACCATATTTACAGATAAATAATAGAACATTTTAAGAAAATCAGCTAAAAATTCTCTCATATATCATTTAGAAAAATCAATGTTATATCATATATATTCAGCTAGTTACTAAACTAACTTAATCTAAAATGACATATTACTAAGTAAAATTTAATCTAACAAATATTACATATATATATATTTAAGATTAAGTCTTTAAATATTAACATCGTCTCTTACATGTAATATTACATTTTCTAACGCAATATTTATAAGATAATAAATATTAAAGTAAATAACAATTGTACAGAAGTCATAAAACCAAAAATATAATAAAATATTTCTACATTTTTATACAAAATTGACAGTATACATATATACTATTTCTCAATACCTTACTTAATATTCAACACTGCAAACTTTTACAACTTATCATAACTGCCTTTACCATTGGATAATGATTTAGAATGTATTTTTCCAATTCTTAATTCAGTAAACACACTACTAAGACTAGCAGCTTCTGCACTTTGCACATCTCCCCTTTATAATATGTAAATTTTACTTCAACTCCTGCAATATTTTGCAAAGCATAACACACATCAAAAGTTTTATTTTTATTACATCTAGTATATAAATCAATTGGATTGTCCCATATTGAGCAATATCACTAACTGAAAAAGTCAAATCATCTCTCTTACATAACAATTCTTCATATACATCATTTACAAAATCATTTAATTTACTTTCTTCTACCAAAATACATATGCATGCATATATAAGAATCTTTAACCATCAGATTTTACTGCGTTGCGTATTTGCTATAATGCTTTACAATATGTTTTTGGTAATAAAGCCTTGAGTAAAACATAGTATTTCCAATTGGATCATGTGCGTTCCTACATTTTTTTTAATTATCAAATATATCGTAATTCACCACTTTCCTTAGTATGCTCTATACAACACAACATCTATGACACATTATACCTTCAGTATTTGATATACTGGTTATATCTAAACATACTTAAATTCACAAATCTCTGTTCTTCTAGATTTTTGCCTAACATTCCTAACATTACACACACTTTTCTCTAACAAAAACTATATTCTATTTATACACATAATAAATAATTTTATGTTAGTATTATGCATTATTCTCGTAAACACTTATCAATTCTCTATACTAAAATATCAATAACATACTTTAATATATTACGTAAAATTATCAAAATTGAATTTATATTATCATTTAACTAAAAGAATAATAAACTTAATTATTGAGTCTTCACATATATAAACATGACATTAGCTAACAAAGGACTACCAACCAGAAAATTCAATTGATACCATACACATTACAATAAGCATATAATCAAAAGCATAATTTAATAAGTAATTCCTTATTTTCTTTCACATAATCACTACCTTCACTAATCTTAATTCATAAAGGAAAAGTTATAAAAAAACATGAAAACTATACATATAGTTACACAAAATTGTTATTTTAATTTTTAAAACTTTTTACAACTTGAATGATGCTTCAGATGCAAACTCAACAAAGTACTACTCAACCTAATCCAATAGATTTACTTCTTTGTTACCTTCGGTGTACCCCCCCCCCCTACACCAGAAGTTGATACTATATCCATACCTCCTGATGCAATATCAGATTTATCCTGTTCACTATCTGTATCTCCTCCACTAATCAGCTGTTTTTTATCACTTCCTTCAGCTTTAGTACTACTTTTCCCTTTCCCTTTTCTCAGATCTATCTTAGTTACTCCATGACTGCTAGTACTTGATCCATGAGCTCCACCAGTACCAGAAGGTTGACGTTTTGAAGCGAAAAAACCTTTTATTTTTTCAAGATATCCTACATCACCACCAGACTTTACCTTACTTCTATCTGCAACAAATTCTGCATCTAACCCAACAATATCAAAAGCTTCTCTAAGACTTTCACAATATTGAACATCTGATAACATAGATAAACACACATCACCATAAGTTCTAACACCACAAACCTTTATTCTGTGCGTTAATGGCTGTAAGAACACTGAATATACTTCTCTACAAAATTTATTCACTTTATTTTCACTTATAACAATATAACATTTAACATATTTCTCTCCTGAAACATGCTGTGTTGCTGCTTTTACTAAATCATGCTCACAAACAGTACTTGGCAATACAAATTCACAACAAACAATACTTTTACCTTGTACAGGAATTTCATTATTTAAACATTGTGATTCATCTACACAAACTACTAACTTACCACTTGAAGAATTACCTACACAATAACACTTATTACATAATAAACCTTTAATTTCTGATATTTGACTTAATTCTTCACATAATTGCTCATTAATAAATTGCTTACTTTCCTTATCATAGCCTAACATACATCACTCACTTCCACATTATTGAAACTAAGATATCCTTTATTGCTAAAGAAACTAATTTTTATTACAGATACATTAAAAACAGATATCTTTTAAAAACACGCCCAGACTGTAAAACTAATTTGTAATTCTACAGCAACTTATACAGTTACATTAATTTACTAACCTGCATAAATACAAGTTATGGTTCAATAATATCACATATTAGAACAATACACAACCGAAACATATAGTAAAAAACACTATTAAACACACAAATAACGTTCAATAAAATATAATTAGAAGATAAAATTGTAAAAGTACAAGAAATTACATTATTGACTAATACATATATTTTAAGTGCATAAAAGAGTAACTAACTCCTATATTAACAACCATGTATATTATTAATATTTAAATACTTATAAAACTTATTTATCAAGATTATGTACAATACTATATGCATTTTTAGGTAATGAATCCGTATACAACAAAACACCAGAAACTAACACTACCCACAATAAAGATATAGGTAGAAAAACTTTCCAACCTAACCCCATTAATTGATCATAACGATACCTAGGAATAGTTGCACGAATCCATATAAAGCAAAACAACATTGCTATTATTTTTAATACAAACCAAATAATTCCAGGAATAACATATAGAAAGTTAATGTTTAAAGGTGGATACCACCCACCAAAGAAAAATATTACTGCCATTGCATTAATCAATATCATATTTGCATATTCTCCTAAAAAAAATAATGCAAACGGCATAGATGAGTACTCAACATTATATCCGGACACTAATTCTGATTCTGCTTCTGGTAAATCAAAAGGATGCCTATTTGTCTCAGCAAGTGATGAAATAAAAAAAATACATGCCATTGGTAACAGTAACAAATCTATCCAGTAAGGCATATTATGCCGTGCTACTACTATCTCACCTAATTTCAATGAACCAGTTGCTAATAATACCGTTACTATAGTTAAGCCTATAGATACTTCATATGATATCATCTGAGATGCAGATCTAATTGCACCTAAAAAAGCATAGTTAGAGTTACTTGACCACCCAGCTATTATAATTCCATAAACCCCAAGAGAAGAAATAGCTAAAATATACAACACACCAATGTTGATATTAGCAATCACATGAGGCACTATTACTTCATGACCATTATTTACTATTACATCAGCACCAAATGGAATAACAGCCCAACCTAATAAAGCTAAAGTAAAAGTAATTATTGGAGCAATCAAAAAACATATCTTATTTGATTTAAAAGGAATAATATGTTCTTTAATAATGAGTTTTACAGCATCAGCAAAGGGCTGTAATAAGCCAAATGGACCAACAATATTAGGACCTTGTCTTAATTGTATTGCACCTATCACTTTACGTTCCATATATACTAAATAAGCAACAGAAACCATAACCGAAAATATTACTGCGATTATCTTTATTAATAATACAGCACCACTACTTATACAACTTATAAAATCCGCAAAAATACTATAATAATAACTCATATTTACCTAATTTTGATCTGCAAAAGCTTTTACACAATTTGCCATTACAATAGATGCGCGGCTAATTGGATTTGTCATATAAAAATTAAAATCTTTATTAATAAATACACTATCTTTTTTTAAAACAATATTTCCATCAACTGGAATCCATGCATTATAGACTAAACCTCCAATATTTTCTTCACGAAATTGCTTACCTAATGTTGATAATTTATCTCTAACTTGATATAAATTATCATATTGCATATTTACTTTTAAGTATTCTGATAATTCTTTAATAATTAACCAATCTTCCTTTGCTAAACCAGGAGGGGAAACAGCTATATTTGTTCTTTGAGCCCTACCTTCAGTATTAACATAAGTTGCATTTTTCTCCGTATAAGCAGCACCAGGCAATATTACATCTGCAATTTGTGCTCCTCTATCACCATGATGTCCCTGATATATTATAAAAGAAGACTTAGAACGAGAAATTTCTAATTCATCTGCCCCTAATAAATAAAGAACCTCTATTTCACCAGAATTTACATCATCTACTATTTTAGAAATTATATTACCAGGAGAGTTAGGTACAAACCCAATATCTAAAGCACCAACTCTAGCAGCAGCTTTATGTAGAACATTGAATCCATTCCAATCATTTCTTAACATATTAAACTTTTCTGCAATTTTAGTTGATAAAGTAAATACAGCATTACCATTTTCACCAATTAAAGCATCTTGTCCTATTATTAGCATAGGATTCTTTGCACATTTTAATAATTCAGAAAAAGGTATTCTACCATGCAAAATATCATCTAGTACTAAACAACTATTACCTAAATTTTCCACACTATAGTTAAAGTTATTATATATCCCTAAACTTGCTACTGTAAACCCTCCATGCAAATACCTTTTACGTAATCTTGCATTAATTATAGGTGCTTCAAGCCTGATATTCGTATTAATTAATAAACACAAATCTGCATCTTCTATGTTAGATATACCAGTATTAAATAAATAAAAAGCCCTATTATGTGTAGGTACTACTGAACCATCTTGTCTACATTCTATATTAGAACTTCCCAATTTATGCATAAGTTCTTTTAATAATAGTACAGATTCACAATCTACTAAATCTCCAGCAATTGCTGCAATTTTATTTCCAGGAGTATTATTAATTTTTTTAGCAATGATATTAAATACTTCTTCCCAAGTTGCAGGCAACATTTGACCGTTTTTTCTTATATATGGTTTATCTAGCCTTTGCAACTTTAAACCATCATATGAAAAACGTGTTTTATCCGATATCCATTCTTCATTTATATCTTCATTTAACCTAGGTAATATTCGCATTACTTCCAAGCCACGCGTATCAACTCTAATATTACTACACACAGCATCCAACACATCTATAGTCTCACAATGACGTAATTCCCAAGACCTAGCTTTAAACGCATAAGGTTTAGAAGTCAATGCACCAACTGGACAAAGATCTATTATATTTCCAGATAATTCTGAAGTTATACATTTAGATATACATGTATCTATCTCCATATTTTCACCACGGCCCATCGTACCTAATTCATAACTACCAGCAACATCCGACAAAAATCTAACACATCTAGTACAATGTATACACCTTGTCATTGAACTTTCTATTAGAGGTCCAAAGTTCTTTTTTTTTACAGCTCGTTTTTTTTCCTTATATCTACTTTGTCCTCTACCATATAACATAGTCTGATCTTGTAAATCACATTCCCCTCCTTGGTCACAAATTGGACAATCTAAAGGATGATTTATCAATAAAAACTCCAGTACCCCTTCCCTTGCTTTTTTAATCTTATCTGTATTAGTTTTTACTATCATACCATCTGCAACAGGCATTGCACAAGAAGCTGCAGGTTTTGGTGGGCCACCAACAATTTCTACCAGACACATTCTACAATTACCTGCTATTGCAAGTCTTTCATGATAACAAAACCTTGGTACCTGCACACCAGCAATCTCACAAGCTTGCAGCACAGTCATCCCATCTTCGACTTCTATTTCTAAAGAATCTATAACTAGCTTAACCACACAATACCCTTACATACTAGCCCACTCTATAGGATTACCTGAACTATCTTGCACTAAATCACCATTATCATACTGACCAGCCATAAAAATTGTGCCTAATTCTCTATCAATATACTTAACTGGCTTTACTAACTTACCATTATACATTTTTTGAGCTACACCTTTGTTCCGTTGCGATGGATTATTTTTACTTGCTGTTTTTGCAACCTTAGCTCCTTTCTTAGCCATAATACCCCCATAGCCATAAAATCATGAAGTAATAGCACATTTTACCATTTAGGTTACCAACGTCAATAAATTATATAGATAAAAGATTTAATGATTTACTATTTTTACTTTAATTTATTACATTTTATATTTCTATAAATGCACATATTAAATACAGGTTTTTAATAATACATTCTGAAATGGTATGTAAAAATGAATTTATTATCTAGTCAGTATTATACAGAGTTTTATATAAATTTAACATTTAAATCAGACTATAAAAACATAACCTTTAGATTCTGAAAATCTAATAAATCTTATCTCCGATGATAAAATATATTTTAATAACAATTTTCTATTCATTAATACACATTTTCCTAACTAACATACCTATAAACTCTCAGTATACCATTACAAAACATTTCTTAATTCTGTTATACTACCAATTAAATATACTTTATTAAATTTTTAGAATATCATAATAACACATACAATAGCATAAAAATTTATTGACATTAATTTTACAACTCTCTAAATGCAAGCAATATCGCATTCTTCATTAATTATATCCATGATACTGTTATGTTTTGTTTATATTTCATCAGTACTATGAAATATATTATTAGCTTTAAATATTACTTTTAACTATTTGAATTTATGATGTATTAGATTAATTAATTACACATACTAGTAAAATAAAGTCCTAGAAAATAAAAGCACCTTACAGAACATTCTTAAAATTGATTTTAATTTCTAAAGCTGAAATAACACACTTTTACTAGTTGTATACTATTGAATAGCTTACTTAATTTCTTGATTATGTTAAAGCTCCTAATAGTCCACTTTTACAAAATATAAACCATAAGGCGGTGCTGTCATACCTGCATAAGATCTATTTTTTGCTGCCAAGATATTCCGTGTATATTCTGGTGGAAAGCTACTTTTTCCACATTCCACCAATGTACCTACAATAATACGTACTTGATTATGTAAAAATGATATCGCAGAAAAATATATGTCAATATATTGATCATTATGAATAATCTTTAAATCATCCATTGTCTTTACTGGGCTTTTAGATTGACAATGTCTTGCTCTAAAACTAGAAAAATCATGATTACCTTTTATATATTCTACAGCTTGCATCATCTTGTCTACATTTAATGGATTGCGTACAAGCCATGCACGATTATAGTCTATTGTTAGTGGTGAATAACGATTTATTATTTTGTATAAGTAGTGACGTTTTTTTGCTGAAAATCTTGCATGAAACTTATCATCTGCTTTTTCTACATTTAATACAGCAATAGCATGTGGTAGTAAATGATAATTTATTGCATTTCTTACTACATATGTATCAAAATCTGTTGTTAAATCAAAATGTGCTACCTGACCTAAAGCATGTACACCAGCATCAGTTCTTCCTGCAACGTATATAGTAACATTTTGTTGTGAAAACTTAAATATTGCTTCTTCAAGAATTTCTTGAATAGAATTTGATGAATGTTTTTGTTTTTGCCACCCAATAAAATTAGATCCATTGTATTCTATAGTAATTTTATATCTCATTACTGGCATCATGTTTATTATTGTATAATAAATAATGTAATATAGCTTTACGCACTGCAACACCCATTTTTACTTGCAGCAAAATCACAGACTTATCTGTTGCTACATTATTAGAAATTTCAGTTCCTTTATTTGTAGGGCCTGGATGCATAATTATTACATCTTTTTTTGCATAAGATAATTTCTCAGAATCCAGCATATATAGATGCGAATATTCCTCTTCTGAAGGAATAACACAACTAGCTATACGTTCTTTTTGTAATCTTAATAACATAATGACATCTGCATTACGTATTCCATCAATTAAGTGATGATATACATGTGACACACCAATCAAGTCACACAATAATGTTGGAGGAGCCACTAGAGAGATATTAGCTCCGTACCTAGATAATAATCTTATATTTGATCTTGCAACTCTACTGTGTAATATGTCTCCGCATATGGATATATTTAAATTATTAATACTTTTTTTTAGATAGCGTATAGTACAATAATCTATTAACGCCTGCGTTGGATGCTCATGATTTCCATCCCCAGCGTTTATTATACAACAATTTGGTACATACTGAGATATTGTTTTGACTAATTGACTATATTGTGACCTTATTATAATTAAATCAGGATCCATTGCATTTATATTTAAAATAGTGTCTATAATGCTTTCTCCTTTATTTATAGACGATGTATTAATGTTTAATGTCACAGAATGTGCGCCTAATGATTTTTCCGCAATCTCAAAAGAAGACAAAGTACGTGTTGAGCTTTCAAAAAACAAGTTTACGACAACTTTTCCACTTAGAATCCTATTATCCTGATTTCCATTAAAGTATTGCATTGTAATATTAAAAATGGCTTCTATGTCATCAGACGTTAGGTCACTTATCTCTAGTAATGTATTCATTATACTCCTATATTTATATAATATGTTTTCAAATTTATTAGATACAGATTCTACAGATTTATTATATAGTATTATATTAAATTTTTTTACAATCTGATATTTTAAGTAATTTATACACGGTATACATGGTAAAGAATGCTTCTATTAGTTAACAAATGTTGAATACGTTAAACTATATTTTTAATTAGTATTAAGTTTTACATGTTTTTGCAATTCGTATTTATTAATATATTACTTTTCTGATTAATACATGCTTCATACTCATCTTATTGATTTACAATAGTCTACTAAACTTGCAATAAAGACTTTTTTTACTTTATCTAAAATTTTCTGCAGCTATAATGTTGTTAACTTAATTAACTATAATATTGCTATGGACAATTACAATGCAAGTTCTATTACTGTCTTAAAAGGACTAGATGCAGTTAGAAAAAGACCAGGTATGTATATTGGTGATACTGATGATGGTTCCGGTTTACACCATATGGTATATGAAGTTATTGATAATTCTATAGACGAGGCACTTGCTGGTTTTTGCAATAAAATAGATATTGTAATTCAATGTGATGGATCTATTTCTGTTACAGATAATGGTAGAGGTATACCTGTAGATATGCATGAAGATGAAGGTATGTCAGCTGCTGAAGTAATAATGACACAGTTACATGCTGGAGGTAAATTTGATCACAGTAGTTATAAAGTTTCTGGTGGACTTCATGGTGTCGGTATATCAGTTGTAAATGCTCTTTCAACTTGGCTAGAGCTAACCATATGGCGCAATGGAAAAGAATATTTTATGCGCTTTGAAGATGGTGTTACAGTAAAACCTTTATCAGTAGTAGGTGAAAACACACATAAAAAAGGTACTAAAATTACTTTCTTGCCATCTAAGAACATCTTTTCATCTGTAAATTTTAATTATTCAACTTTAGAAAATCGTGTAAGAGAGCTATCTTTTCTTAATTCTAGCATTAATATCAATCTAAAAGATTTAAGGAGTACTCAAGTATTAAATTCATCATTCGGCTTTAGAGATAACTCTAAAATTAGTGATGCATCAGACAAAGGAACTTCTGGATTTGTAAAATATCTTGACCGTAATAAGACTGCTGTTACTAAAATTGTTCATATAGAAGGAATTGTACTCGAGCATGGAATAAGCTTAGAGTTATCAATGCATTGGAATGATTCTTATTATGAAAATATGTTATGCTTTACCAATAATATCAGACAGAGAGATGGAGGAACTCATCTTGCAGGATTTAGATCAGCCATGACACGCTGTATTAATAATTATGCAACAAATGAAGGTTTTTTAAAAAAAGCAAAGGTAAGTATTCTAGGAGAAGATGTAAGAGAAGGACTTACATGTGTATTATCAATAAAATTGCCTGATCCTAAATTTTCATCTCAAACTAAAGATAAATTAGTCAGTTCTGAGGCTAGAACAGTTGTGGAAAATATAGTATATGAAAAATTGACTAATATTTTTGAAACTAATCCTAAACTAGCTGCTAGTATCATAGAGAGAATAATCAGATCTGCCAAAGGAAGAGAAGCTGCACGCAAAGCAAGAGAGCTTATAAAGAGTAAAAACGGATTCGATTTTACCATTCTTCCAGGCAAATTAGCAGATTGCCAGGAGAAGTCACCAGAATTATCTGAGTTATTTATTGTAGAGGGTAATTCCGCTGGTGGATCTGCAAAACAAGGACGTGATAGACGTTCCCAAGCTGTATTATCATTAAAAGGAAAAATATTAAATGTAGAGCGTGCAAGTCTAGATCGTATACTATCATCAGCAGAAATTGCATCATTAATTACTGCAATAGGTAGTAATATTGGAACTGAGAATTTTGATATTGAAAAAATACGTTATCACAAAGTTATTATTATGACAGATGCAGATGTTGATGGATCACATATTAGGACTTTATTATTGACATTCTTTTTCCGTTATATGCGTGAAGTTATAGAAAGAGGATATCTATATATTGCACAACCTCCACTTTATAAAGTTACAAAACATAAGAAAGAATTTTACATAAAAAATGACGATATGTTGCATGATTATATAATTAGTAATGCAATAAAAGATTTAACTCTTACTGGTACTAATAGTTATTCAGGAGAAAATTTATCTCAAATTTTACACCAATGTATGAATATTAGCAAGATTACAAAGTCATACGACAGAATAATTCCTCAAAGTGTTTTAGAGTCATTGATTATTTTCTTTAAAAAGCATGGCTTTGATTCTGCTGATGTAATATCTGAACATCTAAATAAGGTTTTTTGTGAATATGAGTGGAGTGTTGAAATTCCTGAAAAGGATAAGATAAGCATTTTTAGACTATCACATGGGTTAGTTGATAAGTATTATATTGATAATGCTATGATGAACTCAGATGAAATAAGACAGGTTATCAATATTTGTGATGGAATTGATGAAATCTTTAACAGTATGCTTATTTTATCTACCAAAGACAACAATATTAAAATAAACTCACCTACTTCTTTGGTAGATAATATTATCGAATTCGGCAAAAAGGACATGACACTACAAAGATTTAAAGGTTTAGGTGAAATGAATTCAGATCAACTATGGGATACTACATTAAACCCTGAAACAAGAACTTTACTGAAGTTGAAGATATCTGATTGTGAAGCTGCCGATTCAATATTCTCAGTACTTATGGGTGATTTTGTAGAACCTAGACGTGATTTCATTAATAACAATGCTCTGAACGTGCAAAATATTGATGCATAATTGCATTACACTATTAAATATAACATTGAACTTATTAGATTAGCGACAATGTATTTTATAATATGAAACATAATGAGTATACATAAGAGATATACAATGAAATATAGAGTAAGTTAAAATAATACAAGGTTGACAAAATATAATTAACCTTAATCATATTATTGTAATGCCTCTACATACCGAAAAACTAATTTTTCTAATGCTCAAAAATTAACATAACATAAAGCATAAATCCAGGTAACTAAGCAATGTATTAGACGAATAATGCATACCTTTATACTAGCATGATATGCGCAAAATAAATTCAAAAACACACATTGTAATAAATCTATATTAAAATTATAGTAATTCAATAAGTTAATTTTAAAATTAATATTCTCTTAGATGACTTTATTTTATAGAAACCTACTCTACTATATATACTCATCAAATCACAAAAGCTACCAATTATAATCAGAGGTTATATAACAGATAAATTTAAAAAGTTAAAAGTAGTACCTATTTTTAAAATTGTTATAACAGAAATTCAAAAAACATAACGAAATAATAAGAATATAACTATGGAGCATATTACGTAATTTCATAGAGCAATTTATAAAACCACATATATAAATTCGCACAATCATGACGCTATAGTAACTTACTCACTGAATGCAATATCACATTAACAATCAAATATATTAAAAATTACTCTATTATAAAAAATGAAAATATATTAATTAACAAGATTACATCTACAAATTATGTAATACTATTACCTATGCATCAACAAGAATTACAAAGTTATATCTGGGTTACTTTATCTGAGACTTATCTTAAATTAGATTTTTCTCATTTTCAAATTATTAATAATTTAGCGTAAATAAACAATTAGAAATTAACTCAACTAATTCAGTCTTCTATTACTCTATCATAATATTGCCCATATCAGAACAACAACAATAATATTGTATTGCTGATAAGCAACCTGGATCAGACACATCATTAACATTATTATCAGAATCTACATGATCTGCAATATTAATTCTACTAGAAATACAATGTGATAATAAACTTAGACAACACAAAGCTAATACGCAATATACAGAAAATTTATATACATTAACATATTTGTCATCCACCATATTACACAGTTCATAAATAACACTTCCGAATGGAAGCATAACACCAGATACAAGCATCAAATAAAACAGTGTTTTTTGCACTTTATTTTGTTGCTTCTCAACTCCTTCATGACTTTTAGCTTGATGAAATACACAATATATCACAGATAACAATACTGCCATAATAATTGCAACAGGTCTATATGGAGTATTTAAATTACCTCGATAACAAATATCACAGATAGCAAGAATAACAGGAATAATTAAGCAAAAGATACACGCTAAGATGGAAGTACTATATAACAAACAATTTCTATATTGTAGAAATGTATTTCTTTCTTTGTGTAATGTACCATATCTTACTTTTCCATCATGCATGTATTCACCTAAAGGTAGCACATGTATGTATAATACTCTACCTTAACTAAATTGTCAATTTCACATACTTTTAATCAAAGTGTTATTGTTTTTATTAATTCAATAACAGACTTCAACTTCACAATCAAAAATTTACTAAATTAACACCACAACTCTGATAATCATTATTATCTAATATGTACTATATAATATCTATTTTCTTAAAACAATTTCACATGCCAAAAATATATACAATAACTAGTTTTTATATTATAAAATAAAAGAATAGCAGGTATGCCAATAAATAACATTTCTTATAACTCTTTTCATCATGCTAATCTTTAATCTCTTTTCATTTAAAGATGAATACTTCTGCTAAAGATAAAAATGTATAACACTAATATCATCAATAAACTTATTACATAACTTGATAATTTACTTTATAATATAACATGCAACTTAAGTATAATTAAAGCTGTAATAAATTAAAATTTATAAAACTAAAGAATTAATTCAAAAATATTACCAATATACTACTATTATAATACTCTTAATATTACTTTCACATACTAATGAAATTTATCTATTATAAAATATTTTTTAACTTACTATAAAGTTGGAAGTAGCAGAACCAGCAATGAACAGATTACAATCAGCTATTAATCAATTGATTCAATAATTCACTCAAAATATATTTATATTTCAAGTAAACTTACACACAAATTAAGATGGAGATCAAGTAAAATACATCAACCCATCTTTAGTAATTTTTCTTTCTAATTGTCCTTCATGACAAAAGTATTACTATTATTATCTATAATGAATAAACACACTCAGCCCCTCTATAACTATCTCATGTTTACTATGAAACTCTTATACATGCATAAATACCTCCACTTTTTTCATATAGAACTTCTCATATTTGCTATTATCACCTATACAACCATCTATTTTCTTCTTCTTACTATATTCCATCTCTAACAAATGCTTCGGATATGTAACCTTTTATTCTTCATTAGATTCACAACAACAAGCAATTGCTAACGTGATATACAAAAATCACATAAAATATATAAAAACTCTATATTAAATACTTACATCTACATATTATTAGAAAATACACCATAAAATAATAACACAATTGTAATGCAATATTTATCAAGAACAACAAATACATTAATTCCTTTAGAATGTTCTTTTTAAAGAACAATACTCATTTCATATTTACTCTATAATATCATTCATTTACTCTTTTTAATTTCTTATTTTACTTTCCGATTACTTCTATTTCACTAAATACAAAAATATATATAAGTGCAATTTGACTATGTAAAATGTAATCAATTGTACAAAAATAATGCTAATAAATATACAACATCATCACTGTTACTGTTAATGTTGTACAAGTGCATTAATTTTACAAAAACTAGTTTAATTTGCATAATCCACACACAGCAAAAATTAATGTGAAACAACGCATAAAACAACTACTAACCACAATAAATAAATACTTTTCGGTGAATTATACTTATACTAACTTAATTATATAAATTACTTTCAACAACTTACAATTTTATTTTAACCATACTATTTAGTATTGTACTTATAAAACAACAACTTACACCTCAAATTTCTGCTTAATGTATTTCAAATAGTACTCATTTATATTAATTATTTAATTTAAAAAACTATAGATAAACTTTACCAGACATAACACTCCTTATTACTAATAATAATGCTTACACTTTATACACATCTAGTAATATACAAATGTAAAGCACGCCTTTCAAATAGCTAACTAATTTACATTTATACTATCCTTTGTCATTAAACACATCAATAAGCTTGGGTTATACCATACTTACACAAAATAGCAGCACTGTTATTTTTGCAGTTCTGATATGGTGTTATTTGAAGAGATGAAAATTACGCCATGTAAAATACGATTTACTAACCTATAAATCTTTTATAAATAGATATTAAACTAAAATTCAACAAAACAAACTAATTTTATTAACTCAATGTTTGAATCTTATATTAACTACACCTATTACATTATTGGTTATCCATGAGTCATTGTAATAAGATTAAAAATTCATAATTACTATTACTATCATGCTACTTATAGCATAACATTTATATAATATACCTAACTGATTTGATTTTCTAAATATCAATAAGAAAATTAATGCGCATTTCTTAACTAATTTAATTTACTGATAAGCTTACGAAGTAAACTATCATGTATACCAGTAACTGATGTATCATTTTTTTTCAACAATTTCGCTAAATTCCTCTTACTTACTTTAATATTTTTCACTTCTATTACTTCATTAGTTTGAGGATCAAAGATTAACTTTAAAACAATAGACTCATATTCTTTTGTTGAGAAAAAACGCTTTTTATAAATACTATAAGAAACATAATACCATACATTATCTTCAATAATGCAAGGATCACCTATAAGCTGTACAACCTGACTATTCAAATCTCCAACTTTTATACCCTCCCACAAATTAATTTCAGAAGTAGGATACCCATGATGAATTGTTGTAGTATAACAACCTGTCAATACAAATAAAGCTATAAAAATAACTCTAGCCAGCATAACATTTTCAAAAACAAATATGCTGTAAGCTACCACAATTTTATTAGTTGGTCAATTTTATAAATTATATATTTTTAAATATATATACATTTACACTACAAAATAATAACTATTCAATATAACAAACAATAAAACTATATATGCAATTTATCTTTTTAATGCTTGATTAATCAAATTAATAGTATTATTTATTCCATATAATTTTATAAAAGACCCTAACCTAGGACCATGACTCTGACCTAGCAAAATTTCATAAAAACTTTTAAAACAAGACCGTAAGTCATTAAAACAATATTTTTTCATTAAAGAAAATATATTACTCTGTATTTCATCAGACGTAATATCACTTGGAAAATCATTAAGCATATTCTTTAATTCATCTAGTATAATTTTTTCATCATGATCTGGAGTTTTATAAACTTTATGAGGCTTAACAAAATCATGATAATACTTAACTGAAAAATCCACCAATTGAGACAATAACCTATTATCCTGTAATGCATTATTATCTTGATAACTCTTTATAAATCCCCATAGCACATCACTATTTTCAGCATTGCAAGCTGATGCTAAATTTAACAATAAAGAAAAACTCAAACCAAAAATATCAATTATCGGCACACTTCCATGATGAATATGCCATACAGGATTATCATAACTAGGGTTTTTATGATAATCATCTACTAAATATAAATAGTCATCCATAGAACGTGGTATTACATCAAAATATAATTTTTTTGCTTTCTTAGGGTTTTGTAATATATATAACGCTAAACTTTCAGAAGGCGCATAAGATAACCAATCTTCTATTGATATACCATTCCCTTTTGACTTTGAAATTTTTCTACCTTCTTTATCCAAAAATAATTCATAACAAAATAAAATTGGAGGTGCACTACCTAAAATTTCACATATTTTACTAGACAACTCTGCAGATGGTTGCAAATCCTTACCATATGCTTCATACTTAACGTTAAGCGCTGACCACCTCATTCCCCAGTCTGGTTTCCATTGTAATTTACATTTTCCACCTGTAACCTGCGTTGTAACTATTTCACCATCTTCATCCTTATAAGAAATAGTACACAATTCAACATCAATATCAATAATAGGTACTTGCAATACCTTAGAAGTTTTAGGGCAAACTGGTAAAAATGGACTATAAGTTTTTTGTCTTTCACTACCTAATGTAGGTAGCATAACATCCATAACTTTATCATAATTTTTCAATAATAAAAGTAACTTTTCATCATACAAACCATTCCTATAACACTCTGTTGCACTTTTAAATTCATATTGAAAATTAAATAAATCAAGAAATTTACACAATAACATATTCATATGATGACCATAACTTTCACAAGTACAGAAAGGATCTGGTATCATAGTTAAAGGTTTACATAAATGTTCAGCTATCATGTCTTTATTTGGAATATTGTCTGGTATTTTCCGCAACCCATCCATATCATCTGACACAACTATTATCTTTGTGACAATGTTAGGACAGATTTTACGTAATGCATTCATTATTGCAGTAGTACGTAATACTTCTCCAAAAGTACCAATATGAGGAAGTCCTGAAGGACCATAACCAGTTTCAAAAATAATTTCTGTATTTTCACCAAACCTTTTTAATATTTTCTCTGCTTCTTGAAATGGCCAAAATTTGTATTGTTCCATCATAATATATAAAACTGATAGCTTATAAATCTTACAAATCTATAACACAAAACATGCAAATTAGCAAAATATATAGCAAGATTACATAAAATATAAAAAACAACACTAGAAAAAAGAATCTGTACCATACAGCATATAAAAGTAAATTAAGAAATTAATTTAATTTAAAGCATTATATTAAGTTGGAAAATAAACATCATTGAAAATCCCTATAGTAACTAACAAACAACCACTAACAATTTATAAAAACACTGATATAAATAACTATATAACTTTAAAAAAATCAACAAACTAAAAAGGATTTTCAATGATTTACAACAAATACTTAACTCACTGGATCATCATGCATAATAATACGACGCTGTTTTACTTTTTTATGAACAACTCCTTTTTTATTACTACCAGTAGATTCAGATAGACGAAACTTTATATAATTATCAACGATCTCATTAAACTTATCAAGATGATCACGAAAAAAATGATCTGCCTTTTCTATAACATAATACTGCATATACTCACTCTTAATAGAATTACTCAATCTCGTAGCAAGCTGAGATACTGCAGCTTCATCAGAAATACTATCTTGATCACCTTGAATTATCAAACCAGGAACAGGACAAGGTGATAAAAACGAAAAATCATATTTATTTGCAGGTGGAGACACTGCTATGAAACCCTCAACTTCTGGACGCCTCATCATTAATTGCATAGCAACCCATGCCCCAAAAGAAAAACCAGCAACCCAAAAAGGAGCTGAAGCTACATTATTATTTTGCAACCAGTCTGCTGCTGCTGCACCATCACTTAATTCACCTATACCTTTTTCAAAATTACCTGAAGATTTACCTACACCACGAAAATTAATTCTTAAAACAGAAAACCCATTATTTGCAAATATATTATATAAATTATATACAATTTTATTATCCATGTTCCCACCGTACTGAGGGTGAGGATGAAAAATTAAAGCAAGTGGAGCACCTAAAGTTTTATTATGATGATATTTTCCCTCAATTTTACCAACTGCACCATTAAAAAATATTTCTCTCATGAATTAACTTCCTTAAAATAAAAAAAATGAGTAAACTTTAACTTTTAAGTGTATAACATTAAGAATAAAAATTCAACTTTTAAAGTATTTCTATGATCATAGAATAAAGTCTAGATTACAATTTAATCTAATAAAATAACATTAATACAAATAATCAAAAGTCACTAAAACAACAATAGATTAATCTGGCTATCTATTTAATAAAAAACCTACTTGACACAAGGTATATTAATGATACATTAACAGATTGTTGATTGAGTAAAAAATCTTTCATTAAAAACATTTCAACAATACATAATGATTTTGGAAAATTAAATATGTTGATTACAACAAGGTTACGTTATGCTGTTATGTTTATGGTAAATTTAGCTCAAGAGTACTATATACTAAAAGGTAGTAACCAACCAAAAAAAATGTCACATATTGCAAATAGCCAATCTCTTTCTGAAGGGTACTTAGAACAAATTATTGCAAAATTAAAAAAGCAAGGATTAGTAAATGCAACAAAAGGTCCAGGTGGAGGATATTTTTTAAATAAATCACCAAATACAATTACAATTAACTCAATACTTGAATCCATAGGAGAAAGCATAAAAATTACAAGATGTAAAAACAATAATGTAATAGGATGCTTATCAAACAATGCAAAATGTATTACTCATAATCTATGGGATAACATAGGTAATTATATTAAAAAATATTTAAATAGCATTTCATTAGAAGACATAATCAATAATGATTTCAAGAATATTAGCATATTAAGCAATGATGATAGTAAATACATATATGCAGATTACAATTCAACATCAACCATACTACCTGTGATCAAAAAACAATTAGACAACTTATCTTCATTAAATATATATAATCCATCATCAACACACAAACTAGGTCAAAGTACAAGAAGCATCATAGAAAAAACAAGAGAGATAGCTATTAATAGACTAAATGCTAAAAATTATGATGTAATTTTCACTTCATCTGGAACAGAAGCAAACAACTTAGTAATAAATAGTACCGCCGAATACAAACACCTAATTTCTTCTATAGAACATGCATCCATAATGAATTGCACTACAGATGCAGAATTAATCCCAGTAAACTCTAATGGAGTAATATGCTTAGATGTACTCAGTGAAACCCTAAATAAATTTAAAGACAAAAAAGTTCTTGTATCAATAATGACAGCAAATAATGAAACCGGAGTTATTCAACCTATAAAAGAGATAGTAGCAATATCACATAAATTTGGTGCACTAGTACATACAGATGCTGTACAAGCATGTGGCAAAATCCATATAGATATTGAAGACTTAGGAGTAGATTTATTAACAATTTCATCACATAAACTAGGAAGTATTGCAGGAACTGGCGTATTGTTTTTTAATAGTAAAAAAATAAAAATAAAACCTATGATATTAGGTGGAAATCAAGAGAAAGGGTTGCGTGCTGGTACTGAAAATGTAATATCAATTTATTTATTATCTATCTCTCTCAATAATTTGAAAGATTCTATAAAAAAAATGTCTACTGTAGAGGAATTACGTGATAAACTAGAGTGTGAGATATTAAATTTAGTACCTGAAGCTCAAGTTCTTGGAAAAAATACACAGCGGCTACCGAATACTACATGTATTTCAATGCCAAATGTAAGTAGTGAAATACAAACAATAAGCTTTGATATTGAAAATATTGCTGTTGGTAATGGATCAGCTTGTTCTTCTGGAACACTAACACGTTCTCACGTATTATCTGCAATGGGAATAGATGATGACATAGCTAAAAACTCAATCAGGATTAGCCTCAGTCCTGATATAACGGAACACCAAATAAAAAAAATAGTTAATTGTTGGTACAAAACATACCAAAACAATAAGCTACTAAAACTAAAATAGGTAAAATTATGCAAAAATTAGAAGACTACCATGTCATTAACGTTATCAGAAATAGGTAATAAAATGGAAAAAGAAGGACAAATACATATCAACTTACCTATATTTCTTGATTATCAATCTACAACAAAAACAGATGATAGAGTATTAGAAGCAATGATACCATACTTTCAACAATTCTCTAATCCTCACTCACGTAGTCATTCTTTTGGCTGGAAAGCTGAATCAGCTGTTGAATTAGCTAGAGAAAGAGTTGCATCCTTAATAAATGCTGAACCCAAGGAAGTTATCTTCACATCAGGTGCAACAGAATCAAACAATTTAGCAATCAAAGGTGTAGCAAATTTTTACAAAAACAAAGGAAATCATATAATTACAGTACGTACAGAGCATAAATGTGTTTTAGATTCATGCCGTCACTTAGAAACAGAAGGATTTAACGTTACTTATTTAGATGTACAAAAAAATGGTATTATAGACTTAGATCTACTAAAATCATCTATAACTGATAAAACAATATTAGTGTCAGTAATGACTGTAAATAATGAAATTGGTGTGATTCAACCAGTTGAAGAAATAGGTAAAATTTGTCACGAATACGGTATATTTTTTCATACAGATGCAGCACAGGCTTTTGGTAAAATACCAATAGATGTAAATAAAATGAACATTGACTTATTAAGCATATCTGGACACAAAATATATGGACCAATGGGGATAGGTGCATTATATATAAGTAAACGTCAACCACGAGTAAGACTTACTCCTTTGATTAATGGAGGCGGACAAGAACGTGGAATGAGATCAGGTACAATACCTACACCATTAGCTGTAGGACTAGGAGAAGCAGCACGCATAGCTCAAGAAGTAATGGAAGAAGAAAACATAAGAATAAAAGAATTACGTGATATACTATATAATGAAATAAAAAAACATTTATCATATGTTGTATTAAATGGTGATTATGAACAACGGATACCAGGAAATTTAAACTTAAGTTTCCCATATGTCGAAGGAGAATCTATTATTATGGCAATTAACAATCTAGCAGTAAGTTCAGGATCTGCTTGCACTTCTGCATCACTTGAACCATCTTATGTTTTACGTGCTTTAAATGTTGAAAAAGATTTAGAGCATTCATCAATTAGATTTGGTATAGGTAGGTTTACTACAAAAGAAGAAATCTTATATGCAGCAGAACTTATCGTTAGTAGCATAAGAAAACTACGTGAAATGAGTCCATTATGGGAAATGGTACAAGAAGGAATAGACCTTAATAGTATCAAATGGGACACACATTAATTTTTTGATTATATTTTAGCAATTATGAGGCAATTATGAGTTATAGTGAAACTCTATTAGAACATTACAAAAACCCCAAAAATGTTGGTACTCTACCAAAAGATGATTACAGTGTTGGCACTGGGTTAGTAGGAGCTCCAAGCTGTGGAGACGTAATGAAATTACAAATAAAAGTAGATAACAATGGAAGAATAATTGATGCAAAATTCAAAACTTTTGGTTGTGGAGCTGCAATTGCAGCAAGTTCCCTAGCAACAGAATTAATAAAAGGTAAGACAGTAGATGAAGCACACAAATTAAAAAACACAGTATTAGCAAAAGAACTAAGCTTACCACCGGTAAAAATACATTGTTCTTTACTTGCAGAAGATGCTGTAAAAGCTGCTATCGATGATTATAATATGAAACAAGCAAATAGAAAAAACAATACTGCATCTTCAAATGATAAATAAAATAAACCACCAAAAAAAAACAAGGTTTTTACATGAACAATGAAACTTCTACATCTTATAATAATGAAGGTAATTCTTCAGAGGTTAGATATTATATAAATAGCGAAGTAACAAGTAAATCACCAATTATCATAACAGAAAATGCAATAAAAAGAATAAGACAGCTTATCAAACAAAAAGAAGGTACAGTTATTGGCATTCGTATAATGGTAAAACAAAAAGGATGTTTTGGTTTTAAATATAACATTGAATATGCATATGATATCAAATTGTTAGATGTAAAAATTGAAGTAGAATATCAATATGAAAATTTTACTATATTAATAGATCCAAAAGCAATGATGTTTATCAATGGAACAGAAATAGACCATGTAGAAAACAAAATATCTTCAGGGTTTACATTTAAAAACCCTAATGAAAAAGGAAGATGTGGGTGTGGAGAAAGTTTTTATGTATAAAGATTACTTTTCACTATTTAAATTAAAGCAAGAGTTTTGTATCAATATACAAGTACTAGAACAGAATTACATAGCATTACAAAGCAATTATCATCCAGATTTATTCTTTTTAAAATCAGAAAAAAAATTAGCATTAGATAACATAGCAGAAATAAACAAAGCATACCAAATTTTAAAATCCTATATTACAAGAGCAGAATACTTATTACAAATTAAGGGCATTACTGCTGATAAAAACGATATAAACAACATAATAGAAGAAATATTTAAAATACAAGAATCAAAAAATATTGATATTGAATACCAAATCTCATCATCTACTAAAGCCATGGAAGATGCTTTTTCTAGAGAAGATTTCAATGAAGCTGCAAAACAAGTCATAAAATTAAAATATCTCAAGAAAATTCAAGAAGATAGGAGTACTATTTAATGCAATTAATCAATATAACAGAACCACAAATTAATGACAATACACTTGCATTTGGAATAGATTTAGGAACTACTAATTCGTTAATCTCTATGATTGACAGTGAAGGTAAAATCATCATATTCCAAGACGAAAATGGTAAATTCCTAATTCCTTCAACAGTAAGTTATATCAATAATGAAGTACAAGTAGGAACGCACCATTCTAATAATAACACTATCTCTTCAATAAAAAGATTAATGGGAAAATCAATCAAAGATATCAGCGAGTTATCATCAGAATTACTGTTTAACATAATTGATCAAGGTAATAATGACATATACATAAGAAAACAAGATGGAACATATGTTACACCAGTTGAAGTATCAGCAGAAATTCTTAAAAAATTATGTAAAATTGTCAAAGATAGTACTAATCTAGAAGTAAAAAAAGTAGTAATAACAGTACCAGCATATTTTGATGAAGCAGCAAGAAAAGCTACAAAAGATGCTGCACATCTTGCCAATCTTGAAGTATTACGTCTTCTAAATGAACCTACTGCAGCAGCACTAGCTTATGGCGTTGAAAAACCAGAATATGAGAACAATATCTACATGATATATGACTTAGGAGGTGGAACATTTGATGTTTCAATATTAAAATTACATCAAGGAGTATTCCAAGTATTAGCAACTGGCGGAGACACAAATCTAGGAGGAGATGACATAGATTACTTACTTGCAAAATTCATATACAATAAATATCAGAAAGAAGAAAACATTAATAATATAGAGTTTAACAAAGAATTATTGAGCGACTTAATTCCAAATGTAAAACATGCAAAAGAATACTTAAGTGAAAACTATAGCGGCAATTTTACATTTAAAATACATGAAAAAAACTTTTCTTGTAAAATTAGCAGAGATGAGCTACAAGACATAATATCAGATTTATTAAATAAAACTTTAAGTATCATAACCTCAACAATCAATAGTATAGAGCTTGATTTCAACAGTATTGCAAAAGTAATACTAGTAGGTGGAGCTACTAAAATGCCTATAATAAAAAATATGCTAAGCAATATATTTCATAATAAAGTGTTTTGCGATATAGATCCTGAGCAAATAGTAGCAGTTGGGGCCGCTTTACAGGCTTATTATCTATCTAATCCACATATAAAAAATAAAAATGTTTTAATTGATGCTCTACCCCTTTCACTAGGGATAGAAACTATGGGTGGCATTGTAGAAAAAATTATTCCAAGAAATACACCAATACCCGCATATGCAACTCAAGAATTTACTACTTACATCGATGGACAAAATTCTATACAAATACATGTCTGCCAAGGAGAAAGAGAAATGGTAGAGCATAATAAGTCATTAGCAAAATTTGATTTAAAAGGAATACCACCATTACCTGCAGGCTCTGCAAAAATTATAGTAGAATTTAAGGTTGACATGGATGGCATGTTAACTGTTTCAGCACAAGAAAAATCTACACGCATAAAGCAATCTGTTAGCATAAATAACACATGCGAATTAGATCAAAAAGAAATAGAAGATAATATCATAGATTCAATCAATAATTTTGATAGTGATATGCAAATGCGTTTAATAGCTGAACAAAAAGTCGAAGGACAAAGAATTATTACAATTATCAAAAATGCTTTAATTGCAGACAAAAAACTAATATCTGAAAAAGAATTTAATACAATCAACAACGCAATAACAGAAGCTGAAAAAACATTAACAAATGGTAATATTGATAAAATTAAAGATGCTATAAATAATGTTGAAGTACTAGCAGATGATTTTATTAAAAAAAGAATGGATTTTTATTTAAAAAAATCTATTGATAACTATAACATTAGTAGTTAAATAAATATAACATTTTGGAGGTATATTGTGCCATTGATAACATTTATTTCACCAGATGGAAGTCGCAAAACATATGAAGCTTACGATGGAGAAACCTTATTAAGCTTAGCACATAGAAACAATGTAGATTTAGAAGGTGCTTGTGAAGGTTCGTTAGCATGTTCTACTTGTCATGTAATAATTGATCCAAGCTGGTATGATATAGTTGAGCAACACAATGAAATCTCTGATGAAGAAAATGATATGCTTGATTTAGCATTTGGGCTGACAGATACTTCACGTCTTGGATGTCAAATAATTTTAACAAAAGAACTTGATGGATTATGTGTAATTCTACCAACTGAGACCCGCAATATATCCTTCATAAAAAATGATTAATTACAAAAAAATGAAATACTTCAACAAAAAACTAATTATAATCCCATCAGTTATTATTGCATTACTTTCATCTTTATATGTAGGTATTTGGCTTGTTATCGCAACGCATGTAAAAGCAACCATATCAAAAGCTCTAATACATATTGACGCATTATACAAAGATAACATACAAATTACAGGATTCCCTTTCACTCCAAAGATAAAAATCTCAAATTTAAAAATAAATTTACCATCTTTAAATATATCTATTTCATCCGTATCGTTAAAATATCGTTTACTGAGTGACACATTAGAATTGTCAGGAGAAAATACTACATTAAAATCTGAAAGTTCAACAAAAATTACAAATAATGAACAACAATACAAATTAAATTGTCAATTAAACGATAAATTTAACTTATTTGTCAAACCTTCTAAAAACCTGCTACTTTCACTATTGGATAATAAAAATGATAAGAAAGCATACTTTTCACAAATAATATACGAAGATAATGGTCTCAGTTGTAATAACAACAATATTACAAAGAAAAATTCCATTTTCATCAAAACTAATGAGCATACATCTCCAGATAATTTACTTACAATGCTACAATATAAAATAAATGCAAACATTGTTGGAAATTCAGACACAAATACAAATATAAAAATAAAAGATGCTACAATGACATTAACTACGTCAGGCACTGAATTTAAAGAAATTAGTGCTATTATAGATAATATAGACATTACATTCAAAAAATCACTTATTGCAATTTACGGAACATTATTATTTCCATTATCTATGGATTACAACAAAACAAATAGTGAAGGTTTAACAATAGAAATAAGCGAAACTAAAGATATTATTAGACAATTAGTGGAAATAATATCTCATAAATCAAACAATACAGATAGAATCTCTTATATATTACAAAACTACATACACTCAATTGCTACAAAAAAAGAAAATGGCAACATTTTATTATCAATCAGTCAGACAACTAATCCTTTTAATATTTTTATATGTAAAATTCCTTATGAGGAGTTTATTAATAAAATAAAGTTAATCACAAATACAATAAATAAAAGTGCAAATAAAAAATAATTTAGTATTCATTCTTACTTTCACATTATCATTTTCCTCTGCCTATGCTTTTTCAATAGATCAAAAGCTAACAAATAATGATATGGAATTGCGTGCAATTAATCTATTTAAAATAGTAAGATGCTTAATTTGTTCTGGAGAATCTATTTATGAATCTCAATCACAATTAGCTTATGATATGAGATCAATGATAAGAAATAAAATTCAAAATGGTTATAATGATAATCAAATAATTACTGAATTACAAAACTACTATGGCAATCAAATAATTATCAATCCTCCATATAATTCATATACTTATTTATTATGGATATTACCTGCTCTTATTTTTATAATAGGAATAGTCTTATTAGTGAAATTTATGTATAACAGAAAAATATAAAGAATTTAATATACTTGATTTACAATAACGTTACCCTGAACATTACTGCATATTATTAATCTCATATCATAAGCTAATTGTGATGAAGATTTATAATGTTTAGTGTATTAAAATTTATTTACTTTACATTTTTTATTATTCTATATATTTTTTAAATTTTCTGTGCAGATAAAATATAATTTACAGAAATATCATCAGATAATATCCAATCTCTCTTCATTATGTTAAAACTTATTCCTTTAATTTCTTTTATAGATATACCATTCAGTAAAAACAAATTTGCAATTTCTGAAGGTTTAACAAATTTATTCCATTGATGAGTATGACGAGGAACCAATTTAAAAACATATTCAGCATATACTATTGCATATAATAAAGATTTCATTGTTCTATTCAATGTAGACAAAAATATTATCCCATTATCATTCAATACATTACTTATAGCACTGATAAAAACTGATAAATTATCAACATGTTCAACCACTTCCATAACAGTGATTATATCGTATTTTTCTTTTGTACTAACTAATGAATCTACGTTTACACAGCAATAATCTAAATTACATAAATTACGCTTTAAAGCATGTACTTTAGCAATATTAATACTATCCTCACTAGCATCTATTCCAAAAACTTTCATACCCAAACGAGCCATAGATTCCGATAATAAACCACCTCCACAGCCAACATCAAGAACTGATAATGTATTAAAATCTACACCAGGAGTAACTTTATTTATGTAATCAACAATATACTGCATTCTTAAAGGATGAATATTATGTAAAGCTTTAAATGGACCATTTTCATCCCACCATTGATCAACTATTTTTGAAAATTTTAATAATTCATCTTGATTAACTGTCTGATTCATAAACAATTGTCTATCTTGATTATTCTTTGTACATGCCTTCCTTCAGAAAATTTTGTAGTGAGAAACTTATAAACTATAGATTGAGCATCTTCATAACTAATATGCCTAGCTCCAAGACAAAGTATATTAGCATCATTATGCTCACGCGCTAACTCAGCTACTTCTACGTTATAGCACAAAGCTGCTCTAATCCTCCTGTGACGATTCGCCACAATACTCATTCCAATACCTGTACCACATATTAAAATACCAAACGCTAAGTTATCATTAACTACACAATCTACAACATTCTTTACATAATCTGGGTAATCTACAGTAATGCTAGACTCAACACAACCATAATCTTCTACAATATAACCTAAATCATTTAAATACAATCTAATAACTAACCTTAACTCTATTCCAGCATGGTCAGAAGAAATAAAAACTTTCTGCATAACTATCATAATTTAACATGATATAACATCTATATGAAATAATATGAAAAGTCAACACCATAAACATTATTACAACTTAAACGCTATAATTTCACTTTACAAATGCAATATAATAGTGTAAGAATTTAATATTAGGTTACTAAGTTTCAATATATGGAAGATCCAGGAACGATGATAAAATGCACCTTATCTTATTTAAATAATACAAAGTCTTATACATCCGCGTTTAAAAAAAATGTAATAGAAGCTTTTGAAGCTAGGTTGATAACGGAAGAGCAGTTTACATATATGATACACCATCTTACGAAATTTATAAAAAAAATCGAAGTATATGAAAATATATTTCTAGACATATATGATAAGCACTTCATCTCTGAACAATAACAATTACTTTTTTTGAACATATATACTCTACTTTATTTATACAATTCTTTACAATAGACAAGCTTCAAGCCGAAAAACTTACTCTTATTACAGTAATTTTTTAATAAGACAGCAACATCAATAATCTATTATTTAGTTTACAAATAGAAAGAAGATTCTACGCGATTATCTTATTACCAATACTAAAAACAATAATATTCAATAATTTGATACAAATAAATTCTTACAAAATATATATAACCTAGAAAATTTTTAACGCCAATTTTGTGTATTTATACATAAAATAGAAAGCTACAACACAAATTTAACACATTGCTTAAACTTATCTATCAACTAAAAAACACTAGAAATGTATTGTTAAATATATCCTCTTTTAAAGTGAATTTCATATTTTTTATGTACTAAAACATTAAATTTAACAAACCCATTTATTATTTTTCTTTAAATTTCACAATTACATACAACATATTCTGTCGCTAACACATGCATCTTTACTACAACATTGCACTAATGTATCACTTACCTGAGCAGTTTGATTTTTTACCAATGTCTTAGCAATAGTTCTTTTATAATCATCATCATACTTTTTTAATAAAGCAAAACACCTCTGAGGAATAGTCAATCCATCTTCTCCCACTGTTTCCATATCCGATAAAAAACTCCCCTTCATACGCATTTTATAAAATGCACGCAATCCTTTACTTTTACTATCTATTGTAAAACCCATAATACGTATCACACTATCTACACTAATAACTCTATCTAATAACTTTACAGCATTATACAAATTTGCTACGCTAGGTTTATAATGTCCACTTTCATTACTAATATCAACAATAATACCTTGATCAACACTTACTAAACCAGCACACATCACTGGCATACCAGCAGCCAATGTTGAATGAAAATACGTTTTACCTTTGGTATGATCACGCACTATGTGATCATGCGTTATCAAATTTCCTGCTAAAGTCAATACGTAAGCAACTTTTTTACCTGAAGTATCATATAATTTCCCATCATAAGAATAGAGAGCAAAACCAAGTTCATTATTTCCTTTTATTATAACAGTATTATGGTATTGCTCCATTAAAGAAAACCATTTTACACAGATAAGACTACCACGGTATAATATTTGACTATCCTGTTCATTTTTAGATTTAATTTCACCATAAACAACTTTGTGTTCATCAGTTGCTACAATCTCTGTACCAGTAGATGATAATATTGGCTTATTAAAAATATCCATACTCACTTGTTGTTCTTTTGGAATTTTATAACAACTCTTTGCAGCAACTTTTCTGATATCTTTTACAAACATTTTCAATAAAGCAATACTCTTCTCTTTATTAGATGTAGCAACTTCGTTATTATTTTTTTTACTTAGTGAAAGCGGCATTAATTATAATAAATTTTTATTAACATTAGTAAATCTATTAACTACTTATATTATAGCTTATAATTATAATAAACCTATAAAAAATCTTTTTGTAAATAAAAAAAATTAACAAAACAGTACACTAAAGATAAAAAATACACCCACTATACTAAACTATAAAATTTATCTATTACCCAAGAAATGGTATATTGTATAATTAAAAAAGCTCAGAAAATTAACCTAAGTTAAATATTACTTACTAAATTTTCAATCAATTTTACAGAATTATCAAATACGTTTTTTTCCTGTTCTGTTAGTTGCAGCTCTATTACTTTTTCCACTCCATTTTTTCCGATAATAACAGGAACACCCACAAATAAATTGTTTACGCCATATTCACCTTTTAAATAAACAGAACAAGGTAATATTAGTCTTCTATCATTTAAATAAGAATCTATCATCAATAACGCAGATTCAGCAGGAGCATAATAAGCTGACCCCATTTTTAGTAAACCTACTATTTCTTCTCCACCTTTTCTAGTTCTTTCTATAATTGCATCAACTTTATCCTGAGTAATTAAACCAATTTTTATCAAATCTGCTATAGATATCCCACCAACTGAAGAATATTTTACTAAAGGAAGCATTAGATCTCCATGACCACCTAATACCAAAGAACTGACATTATCAACTGATACATTCAATTCCTTTGCAATAAAATAAGAAAATCTCGCCGAATCAAGTATACCAGCCATACCAACAACCATGTTACTTGATAATTTTGAATACTTATGCATAGCAAAAACCATTACATCAAGCGGATTAGTAACTACAACCACAAATGCATTAGGTGCATACTTACATATATTTTCTGCTACTTCTCTTATGATATTTACATTAGTATTAACCAAATCTTCACGACTCATTCCAGGTTTTCTAGCAATGCCAGCTGTAACAACAATTGCATCAGCACCTTCAATATCAGCATAATTATTAGTTCCTAATATTTCTCCATTATATTTTCCCACTGGAGAAGATTCAGCCATATCAAGTGCTTTTCCCTTAGCTATACCATCATTAACGTCTAATAAAACTACATCTCCTAAATTTTTCAGCCTTATTAAATAGGCTATCATACCACCAATATTACCAGCACCAATAAGAGCAACTTTTTTACGCTTAATCATTACTTACCCCTTTTAAAGAATACAACACAAAGTTTAACCAATTACAGAATATATACAATACTTAAGTACTGACATCATTTTGTGCAGATTCTAATTCAACACTAATTTTACCATCGATACTTATAGCAATAGGTTTATACAACTTTAAATAACAATGGCAAATTTTCTTATCTCGCATAATATAATCCAATAGATTTGATGCCATTGTTTCTAATAATTCAAAACTATTAGAATTAGCAAAATTAATTAAACTATCAGTAAATAAACTATAATCAATAGTATCTTCAATATCACATATAGCATTATGACAATAAAGTGTTACATTACAATCTACTATTATCTTTTGTCTTATTACTCTTTCCCAACAACGTAACCCAATACAAGTATATACAGCCAAATCATGAATCTGTATCTTCATATAAAAATCATATGTAAAAACTACAAAGCATTACAAAGCAAGATACATTATTATTAATAAAAATCAACATAAATACACAATATAACTCTTACTTGATGATAAATGTTACTGATTTTAAATGATAGCTTTCTACAAAATATTATTGTATTTAATTCTATATAGCTATAAATATCAATATTTACATAATCTAGAGTAATATAAAATGTTTTTATACAATTACCTACCTTTCTTAAAAAAAAACAAACAATCTCAAGATAAGAACACTATCTGCTATTCAGGTGGGCTAAGAAGACTTACTAGTATATTAATAGATTTTGCTATTTTAATATTCATCTTACAAATTATACAGAATGTTTACTCTTATTTTTTCATGTACGAGCAAACAGATAATACTGTAATAAAAATCATAGAGAAATATAAAATGAGTGTACCACTTACTGAGCAAGAAACACAAATCAAAAATAAATATTTATACAAGGCCATTTGTGGGCAAATTATCCAAATGATTGCTATGTATATATATGCTGTATACAGTTGGGTGAAGTTTTCTGCAACATTAGGAAAATTTCTCACAGGGCTAAGAATTGTTGATGCAACAACATTTCAAAAAATAACACTAACCCAATCAACAAAACGAGTTTTTGGCTCAATTTTATCTTGTCTTCCACTATGTTTAGGAATATTATGGTGCAACTTTAACAAGCGCAAACAAACATGGCATGATAAGATTGCAAATACTGTTGTAGTAACTAACAAAAGTTTAAAAAATTATCATAATAATCATAACTCATAGTTTTGTTAAAATACTGAAATAGGTATAGTTGTCAGAGTTTCATAGCTTTAATAAATTTGTTCTATTGTACTCCCTAATAACTTGAGATTCAAGTTTTTAATGGTATATTACATAACTTTTTACAATACAGTCCACACATATAATAATCATTACAAGTGCTATAATTTTCTACTTAATCGTAATACTTAATATACATGGATAAACTTTTAAATATTCATTCAAACATGTATCTATTTTTAATCTTACTGTCTACAGACTAAGTAAAAAAATATAATTTTTTAATAATGATTGATATACATAGTAATTAATAGCAATACTTCTATTACTTACAACAAGATATAAAACATCATATAAAAAATAACAACTTTGTTGTGTGAGCATCTGCGATATTTCTTTTCTAACAATAACTTTCCAATTTAAAAAAAATCAGTATTTCAAGCTTGGCTAAATTACTTTTATAAAATTTATTAGTTTGCAAATACATTAACTTGATACAAAAAACTTCTAGTTTATAATCTTTCCTAGCTTGCAATATAAAGAATAAGATATTTATTTGTTAGCAACTTTTCTTTCTGAAATTTTAAGCATAGAACTTCTACTATTATGAATAACTAAGTATATGAATCTTTAACAATCATTCCTATATGCTATTCTTTCTCTCTCTTCATGCACATTTTACAAAATAATTGACATTTGCTAAACTAGATTTAGCTTTAATTACATCTATTTGAATACTGAATCTTACTATCCTGATAATGTATTGGAAGTTATAGTGTTAGATTATTATGTTAATTTAAATCTATTTGCATCTGACATTAATGTTTAAATCTTTCTTTAATTTTCCTAATATTTACCTAATAAATAAAATGAAAAAATAATCCATTTACATTAACTTTTTGAATTTTAATTATTCCACATAATGTACTATTTATTAAATAATATATTGAATTTAAGATAATTAATTGATTTTTTAATCATCATCTATATTTCATTTATTTCCTGAATCTCAATATCACTTTACTATAAAAGAAATTTTATACATAACTGTTTTAAAAATAAGTCAATAGACAAATAGCATAAAATACATCTACTCTCTCATTATATTAGATTTTAAACTTTCTAAAGGCCACCTTGCCTTTGGAGCAAAATCTAAATTTGAAACATAACCTTTAATAAAATTTTCAATACCAGCCCATCCTACCATAATACCATTATCAGTACACAATTTACTTGGAGGATACAATATTTTAAAATCATTATCAGAAGCACATCCTAACATACGGTTACGTAACAATTTATTTGCTGCAACACCACCAGTAACTACTAATTTATCAATTCTTTTATCTATAGCTTTCGACATTGCAATTGCATTATTAATTCTATTCACCAATATATCACCAACACACTCCTGAAAAGATGCTGAAATATCACATATCAATTTATGATC
The DNA here is from genome assembly GCF_004181775.1 of Ehrlichia minasensis. NCBI lineage: Bacteria > Pseudomonadati > Pseudomonadota > Alphaproteobacteria > Rickettsiales > Anaplasmataceae > Ehrlichia > Ehrlichia minasensis. The sequence goes on along the minus strand of NZ_QOHL01000002.1, from coordinate 10,819 downwards.
TATAGACTTATGATTTATAATAATATTCCTTACAGCAGTTTTAAGACCAGAAAATGAAAAATCACAACCACAACGGCCAGTTAGTGCTCTTGGTAAGATAAAGCTTTTACTATCACCACTTAAAGATTTTTCCTCAATAACTGGTCCACCAGGATATCCAAGATTTAACATTTTCGCTACTTTATCAAATACTTCACCTAAAGAATCATCTAAAGAAGAACCTAACTTATGATAACAACCCACATTATAAACTATTAAAAACTGACAATGCCCACCAGATATTATCAACAACAAAAACGGAAAATTAATTTCATAAAACATGCGCACAATTAAAGCATGAGCTTCCAAATGATTAACCTCAATTATAGGCTTACCAGTAACACTAGCAATGCCTTTAGCTATCATTACACCAACTATTAACCCACCAATAAGTCCAGGACCAGAAGTAACAGCAACAGCATCTATGTTATTCAAAGAAAGCTGTGACTCATCTATACAACTAACAGTTAAATCATACAAATAATTAATATGAGCACGAGAAGCAATTTCTGGAACAACCCCACCATATTTTGCATGCTCTTTCTGAGAAAGAATTTTATGTGATAAAACCTCCTTGTTACTGTTCACAATAGCAACAGCAGTCTCATCACAACTTGTTTCTATCCCTAGTACTACTTTTACTGATTTCTTCACTTAATTGCTTATTTTATAGCACCAATTTCTTTATAGTAGCGTTTAGCACCATCATGCATAGGAGTAATATCTGATTTTGCCATATCTTTTACAGTAATAGTTTTTAAAGATCCAGTAACACCACGTAATTCTTGTAAATGAGTTACCATAGATTTTACTATTTTATATGCTAAATCATCACTTAAATCTGTAGTTGTAACTAAAGATGCCTTTACTGATACAGTATTTATATTTGATGAATTATTATACAAGCTACCATTAATAACGTCTTTCTGATAATAAGGATACTTAGCATGCAAATCATCTATCAATTTATCATCTAAAGGCACAAACATTATATCACAAGTTGCAGATGCTTCTTGAATTGAAGCATTAGGATGTCCAATTATATCAACCATAACATCAATTTTATTATCACACAATGCTTGAGCTTGTTCTGAAGATTTTAACTCTGCCATTACTGAAAAATCTTTTCTAGTCCATCCTTTTTCATTTAACAATTTTAACATTGCAACTCTTACACCAGTACCAGGACTCCCAATATTAATTCTTTTGCCTTTTATGTCATCAATAACTAATATATTAGAGTTTTTTCTAACAACAATAGTAAGATACTCCCTATGCAATGACGCTAACATTCTTAAATTTTCCATAGGAAGCATTTTTTCATAGAAACCTAAACCATGATATGCATAATACTCTAGATCTGACTGAACAATACTCACATCCATATTTGAATAACGTATAGAATTGAGATTATATACACTCCCAGTAGTAGAAGAAATAGAACAAATAACTTTATTATTGTTACTTTTATAATCACTTGTTATGAACCTACAAATACTACCTCCAATAGGATAATACACTCCTGTCATAGAACCAGTGCCAATTAAAATATATTGCCTACTAGCATTATCATCTATTGAAACAACTGCATTACTAAAAAGCACACTAACAATAAATAAACATAAAATTAACATTTTTTTCATTAGTTTTGCCTCATATTTACAGCACCATGTATTATTTTACAAAAACTATCTAACTTTAAACTTGCACTACCAACTAATACACCAGATAATTGACTTATAGCAATTACATCCCTTACATTATCTTGATTCACTGCACCACCATATATAATATCAGATGTACTATCGTATGACCTAATAATCTCTAAAGCCTCAGTTATCATACCAATAGAAGGTATTGTATTACTCCCTATTGCCCACACAGGTTCATAAGCTATAATAAATTTACCAGTTTTAGGAAAAGAATTATAACATTGATTTAATAACGAGTCTTTCAGCATACCATTCTCTCTATCTAATAAAGTTTCTCCAACACAAATAATTGGTATTAAACCAGACTTAATAGCAGAACTTGCTTTCAACTGTACATGGTAATCAGATTCATGAAATATGCTCCTCCTTTCAGAATGACCAACTATTACATAACTACATCCACAGTCATATAACATTTTAGCACTAATTTCACCAGTATATTTTCCTTCAGTTTCATAAAAGCAATTTTGTGCACCAAATCTAATACAAGAGATACAATCAACTATCTTAGACAGTGCAATAAAGGGTGGACATAACACTACCTCTAAATCAGCTTTTACATTAGTTAGCCTAACACTTAATTCCTTTGTAAAAGAGGAAAAGGTAAGAAAGTCACCATACATCTTCCAATTAGCAACGATGAGCAATGACATAAAAATTACTAAAAAAACAACGTGCCGGCTATAAGACTTGAACTCATAACCCCCTGATTACAAATCAGATGCTCTACCAATTGAGCTAAGCCGGCTAGAATTTTAATTTTATATATGTAATACTATAAAAGTCAATACCTAGAAACCATATTTTCTATCCAATACATTATTTTACATGTATAATAAGCATAATCTACCATTACATCAATTTTAACTATGCATCATATTAACAGGATATATCCTAAAAAAGAGTTAAGCCAATGTTTTATATCTTCAACACATATTACAGATCAAATAGTTAGTTATGCTGGAAACATTAGTGATTATTCAATAATAGAAATAGGGCCAGGACTTGGCACAATGACCTATTCTATATTAAATAAAAACCCAAAAAAATTAATCTCTATTGAGAAAGATAGTAGGTTACTACCAATACATAAGAAAATAGTTGATGAATTTAATGGAAAATATGAATTCATATTATCAGATGCACTAAACATTGATTTAAGGAATATTATAGAACCTCCAGTAAAAATAATAGCAAACCTGCCTTATCACATCGCAATACCTCTTTTGATGAAATGGGTAAATTATATTGATTTTTTCACTAGCTTCACATTAATGTTTCAAAAAGAAGTAGCAGACCGCATAGTTGCACAACCAAATAATAAAAACTATGGTACATTATCTATATTTATTCAACTATTATCTAATGTACAAAAAATGGAAGATTTTGGACCAGAAATATTTTCACCTCAACCTAAAGTAATGTCATCCGTTATCAACATTATTGTGCTATCAAAACCAAGATTCAATGTAGATCACAACAAATTATCACAAGTGTTAAAAGTAACATTTGGTGAACGAAGAAAAATGATACGTTCTACATTAAAAAAACTCATCAATAACACAGATGAAATTTTACAATCATTAAACATCAATAACAATTTACGCCCTGAAAACTTATCAATTGAACAATTTTGTAAAATTGCAAATTCTATATAACACTATATAATATCATCAACGCTATTGTACTTGTAAAATTTATCTTTGTACTGTAAATTCTCATAATATACATACACATTAGTATACACTTACATTTTATAGAACTTAAAGCACTTAACTAAATAATTGATCATTTCACTTTAAATATAGCATTTTTCTTTACATAGTTCTTTTTTACTACCATCAGTCATAATATCTTATACATTCATATCTATTAAATAGCATTTTCTAGAATATTTCTAGATAAATTCCCTTCTTTAGTTTAATGTATTAGCATCAAATATGGCTAATATATAGAGAAAAATATGACTGATTACACAACTGATATAGCAGTGATAGGTGCTGGACCTGTTGGAATATTTACTGTATTTCAAGCTGGTATGCTCAAGATGCAATGTTGTGTCATTGATGCATTAACTGAAATTGGCGGTCAATGTACAGCATTATACCCAGAAAAGCCAATATATGACATACCTGGATACCCTATAATTAGCGGTAAAGAATTAATAGATAATCTAAAAAAACAATCTGAACCGTTCAATCCTCAGTATTTATTAGAACAGGTCGCTGAAAAAATAGAAGATTACTCAAATTACTTTTTAATAAGAACAAGTAAAGGAATTATCATACAAAGTAAAGTTATTGTAATCGCAGCAGGAGCAGGTGCATTTGGTCCAAATCGTCCACCTATAGATAATATCCTAGATTATGAAAATAAGTCAGTATTTTATCAAGTAAGAAAGATTTCAGATTTTCATAATAAAAACATCATGATAGCTGGAGGAGGTAATTCAGCTGCTGATTGGGCAGTCGAACTTTCCAAAATAGCAAATCAGCTATATATAGTACATAGGAGAAGGAACTTTCGTTGTGCACCTAATACTGCACTACAAATTGACAACTTATCACAAAGTGGAAAAATAAATGTTATAGTTCCATATCAAATCAAGAAACTGATTGGAGAAGAAGGAAAATTACATTCTGTAGTTGTACAAAATATCACAAATCACGAAGAAATTGTACTACAAGTTGATTATTTATTCCCATTTTTTGGCACATCTGCAAATCTTGGTTCAATACTGAACTGGGGCATAGAAATTAAAGGTTATCAAATACCTGTAAACTTTGACACTTGTAGAACAAGTCATGACAGAATATACGCAGTCGGTGATATAGCTACATATCCAGGAAAGCTTAAATTAATACTTACAGGATTTTCAGAATCTGCAGTGGCATGTCATCATATATATCACACAGTATATCCTAATTCTCCATTAAATTTTCAATATTCCACTTCTAAAGGTATACCAAATAAGAATTAATAAGTCACACTATGAGAAATATGATTTAACCTTTTAAGTAATACATTACTAATGTAATGTGCTTTACCTGATTAATTAAAAAGTATGACTTACTAAAATATATTAATAAACAAAACGCAGTAATAAAACAACATGTAATTAAAGTATTTTATTACCACTTCCTGAATATAGCTATATAACTAACTGCATATTCTCTACTACAGCTTATTCTACAAATTTCAAAGCCTACACAACATCTGATTTTTAGAGTTCTATATTAATTCATATCATAATAACAAAATGTACTATACTAAAAATACTTATAAAATACCAAATGATAACCTAAAAAAATTACTTATACAGACAATTATCAATAATATATCAATCTTACTATTATAATAGTTTTAAACGATACAATTAACATATTTTCACTACATTTACTATACAATAATAATAAAACTACTATACTGAAAATACTTATAAAATACCAAATGATAACCTAAAAAAATTACTTATATAGACAATTATCAATAATATATAAATCTTACTATTATAATAGTTTTAAATGATACAATTAACATATTCTCACTACATTCACTATACAATAATAATAAAACTACTATACTGAAAAATACTTATAAAATATCAAATGATAATCTAAAAAAACTATCTTTACAGATAATTATAAATAATACATAAAGTACTTTTGTAATAAACTACATACACTACAATAGTTCTACTAAGTAAAGATTTAGAAAGACAAGTTAAAAAATTTATTAACCAGCAATTGTAACATCATTTATCCTGATAGTAGGAGAATTAACTGAACTTAGAAATTGCAAATCATTTGCAACAGACATATCAGCAAACATATATTGCAATTTACTAGCAATTGTAATTTCATTGACTGGATAAGATATTTTTCCATTTTCTATAAAAAACCCTGATGCTCCTTGACTATAATCACCAGTAATTAAGTTAATTCCAAACCCAAAAAGATCAGTAATATAAAGCCCTTTCTTTATATCTGACATTAATTCTTCAACAGACACATTCCCATTTTGTATATAAAAATTGCTAACCCCAGGAGTAATTGATGCATTAGCATGTCTTACAGCATTTCCTGTACTTTTTAATTTCAATTTATTAGCTGAACGTATATCTAAAATCCAACTTTTTAATATACCATTTTCTACAACAAATTTTTTATTTCCAATAACTCCCTCACCATCAAAAGGTCTAGAAGATAAGCCACACACCATTAAAGGATCATCTACTATAAAAATATCATCTGAAAAAACTTTTTTATTAATACTATCATTTAAAAACGATGTTGCATTAACTATATTATCTCCTCTTATAGCACTTGCAAAATTCTTTAATAACGTACTAGCTATTCTATTCTCAATTATAACCGGCATTTTAGAAGTTTGTACTTTTCTAGGATTTAACCTGTTAATTGCCCTTGATGCTGCCTCTTTCCCTATCTCTATAGGATTTTTTATATCACTAAAATTACACACAGAAGAAAAATCATATCCTACTTCCATTTTGTCATCTATGCCAGCAATAACAGCAATACTACTTACAAAATTAGATTTACTATAAGACCCTATAAAATCATTCGAAGTTGCCAACACAACATTTGTTATACCACTAGAAAATGAAGAGCCTTCTGAATTAATAATCCTACTATCATAAGATAGTGCAGCACTTTCTATATCTTCAATAATTTTTTTACATTGATCAATTGTAAGAGTAGTTCTATCTAATATCATCAGATCATCACTACTCATTAAATTCGCTCTATCAACAAATTCATCATAAAGGGAAATATATGGATCACCTGTAGACAACTTTGCCATAGAAATGGCATGATTGATCAGTTCTGAAATATTAGAAAATTCATTAGAAGAAATACAGGCAAACTGATTATTATTTACAATAACTCTGATCCCTATTTTACAGTTTTTAGATTGAATAACCTCATCAATTTTATGCAGACGTTGTGACAAAGATAATTTATCACTTTGATAAATTACTACATCACCAATATATCCCATATTCTTTATTTTTTTTACAGCATCTTCAGCTATATTTAAAATATTCAACTTATCCTCCAATCAACCAATATTAGTAAAAAATTCTTTTCTAAGATCCATATTATCTTTGAAAACACCAATTACACAAGTGGTTTGCAAGTCTAAGTTATTTTTATCTATTTCTTCACAACATGCAATACAATCATGCACTGCTTCAATAGATACAATAACTCCTTTAGGTGATAAATAACAATCCAATGCGTTAGCAATTTCCATAGTTAATCTTTCCTGAAGTTGCAATCTTTTTGTAAAACAATTAATCAACTTAATTACTTTACCCAAACCAAATATTAATTTATCAGGAATATATCCAATATCTATTTTTCCCCTTATAGGAACAATATGGTGTTCACAATAAGATGTAAATTCAGTATTTTTAACAATTATCATACCGTTATAATTTTCAGCAAGTAAAACTGTATCTTGCATAGAAAGCACATCTACTTGATATCCTGAAAAAAACTTCTTATAAATATTCAATACACGCTTAGCAGTACCAGTAAGCTCCATCCTAGTCGGATCATCTCCTATCCACCTGATCAATAAATTAATAGCTTCTTCTGCCTGACTATCAGAAGGCTTGCCATTTTTCATAAATTCTCACTTATTAATTTAACGATTCAAAACCACTAATTATCTCTATTAAGTCAGTAGTTATAGAAGCTTGCCTAGAACGATTATATTCTAATGCCAATTTATTTAACATATCCTTAGTATTACGATTTGCAGATTCCATAGCAATCATGCGTGAACAATGTTCACTAGCAGAATTTTCTAAAAATGCAATATACATTAAATTTAATATATAACCTAAACTTATAGTAGAAATAACATCAACATATGTTGGCTCATATTGATACATCTCTTTTAATGAAACTGACATTTCAATATTACAAGGAATTAATTCTTGAGCACTAGGTTTCTGCAATACAGTATTATAAAACTTATTAAATAACACTACAACATTATCAAATTTTTCAAAATTAACACCACTACTATATACAAAAAGCTTAAAATATAAAAAATTTGTAATAGATTTAACATCAGGCAATACATTCAAAACCTTGTCTGAATATTGACTATACATCATATCATATGCCTTTTTACCAAAAAACAACAACTTTACTTCCTTATCATTATTTTCCAAGCTTTCAATATAAGATTTAGTAAACTTCACTATCAGATTATTAAAATTACCACATAACCCCCTATCAGAAGACATAACAATCAATAAAACCTTTTCCTTTTTATATTCAGAAAAAACATCACTTACATTATCTTTAGCAACAGAATCTACAACATCATTTATTTCTAATAGATGCTTTCTAGCATTTTCCAATTTTTGTTGTACCTTATGTAACTTAGCAGCAGATATCATCTGCATAACCTTAGTAGTCTTTTGTATAGACTTTACACTTTTTATTCTTAACAACAGAGCTTTAAGATTAGCCATAAACATTGATTAAAAACATCTAATCAAAAGTATATTATCTGTTTCTTAGTTATACAAGAACTTTATTAATATAAAAACTAGAATATACTGCTACTCTTAAAGAGAATTTCTCCTATGTTTTTTAGCTCCACCAGGTCCAGGAGAAGGCAAAGGCGTGATAGAATCTAATGAGCTACTACTTACATCAGTAATCACTCCATCCATTACTACATCAATATTACTATGTGACTTTGCTTTTTTCAAATCACGTCCGTCATGTAGTTTACTTTGACTACCTGTGTATAAATCAGGTACAGATTTTTGTTTGTACAATTTAGATTTAGAAGCTTCTTTAGATTTTACTATAGATGATTTTTGCAATTCTCCATCCTGACCTACCATACCTGTATTAACATTACCTGATGACACAGCACTTAATACTTTAGAACTTGATCTTTGACGTACACGAGACACATCATCTTCCAAAGACAAATCTTCTATAGTCTCACCACTAACTCTTGATAAATTCCAACCAGCACGGGATAACTTTAAAATGCTATCACCTGATCGATTAGGATTAGCTACATCAGAAGATCTAGGTAAATCACCAACAGATAAAGAACTCTTCATATTTTTGTTAGATTGTTCTTGAGAAGAAAGTTCTTCACTACTGCTAGAATGCTTTATAGTTGTTGGTATTATTCCTGGTAACAACATCTTATCCTTCGAATTTATTTGAGTTTCTTCAAGCACACCATCTTTATTTTGAACAAGCATACCTTCTAAAAGTCCAGTCTTTTTTAAATTTTGAATAACATTCAATAGCATCGGATCAACATTTTCAGGCACAGTAACATCGCCATCATGTTTAGAGTGTACATCACTAGTACCACTAGATCCAGCTATAGAACCATCAGAATAAGTTGTGTCTTTTTCATTTCCTGCCTGGTCTTGTAACCGATCTGCTGTATGTACCATAACTGACTTATCATGATCTATTAACGCATTACCTTGACTTCCAGTAGCAACACTCCCACTCAAATCAGACTGATCTGATACTGCAGTATTAGAAATACCTTTATTAGAAGTGTCAGAAATTATGCTATTTGAGCCTTGTACAGTATCTAATACTGCAGGATCAGGTTTTGTTTTAGCATTACCTGAAGTTTGTATTTTTCCATCTCCTGTTTCTTGATCCTGTACACTCATTGCCTGAGCAGAGCTTTCTAGTGAATCTACAACACCTGATGCAGCATAATCTGACGTAGACCTAGTACCTCTACCAACAAGGTCCATTAAGCCTGTAAATAAATCACTGAAAAACCCACCACTTCTTCTATTTACTCTTGACGTTTTGAGACCAGCACTAGCATCATGTAATACTCCTAACAACTCTATCTGAGATGATAATAATTTTTCCAAGTCTTTATTACCACTTGTCAAATCATCAATATCTTTTATTGCTTTTTGTACTTGTTTGATATCAACTAATAAACTATCATAATTTTCTAATACTGCTTTATAAGCCCCATCAAGCAATTTTATCTTTTCTTGTATCAACTTTTTATCACTAGGATTTGCAGATTTTACACTAGATTGTAAAACTCCTATTTCTTGACCTAAGTAATCCAATTCAGATATATATTGACTACGCATTGTACGACACATATCACGTAACGTATCTACTCTAGCCTTTAATTGCATTACATCTCTAGAAGAATAAGACTGTAAAGGCTGTTCACTAATACCTTGCACAAGCTCTTTTAATGCTGCCCTATACCTTTGTGAAAAATCTTCAACTCTCTCATTTGGAAATGCTGGTTCAGATGACACAAAAATCTGATCATATTCCTTTTGTAACGCTAATCTTGCACTATATTCCTGCAATGCTGCACTATAAGTATCACAATTTTTCTGACTAGATGGTAAATCTATATAATCCATATATAATTGATCTAACAAACCCTGCTCTAAAACAAATGCTGTTGCATTTCGTTCATACCGTGGCAACAATCTACCTTGCTCAGTAGATGAGTGTACTGATTCTGAAACAGCAGCTTGTCCATCAACAGATGCACTACCAGGTACATCAGTTTCTTGATCTACGGGAGATATTAATGATTTTGATACTTCACTTGTAGTCGGTTTAGAAGGTACAACTTGTTCAACAGCAGGTGCTATACCAACTGGTATTTTTTCTCCTTTATCACTACTAGCATCACTTTCATCATCGCTATCGTATTCCTCACTATCACTAGATTGGCTATCTCTACCTTGCACGACATTTTGTTCTGGTGCTACAAGACTACTTTGAAAAGCACTAGAGACTAAACTTTCATTTCCTTCATCAATTGTTTCAAGATCTAATGGTGGTACCACTGAAGGTCCGAACTTCTTAGCAAAATGTGTAACACCAGGTAAACCAGTTTGTTCAGTTACAAGAAACTCTGATGTTTCTAATTCTTCACTTACATGAGCTTCAGGTTTAACATCTTCCAAAGGTACAACTTGTTCAACAGCAGGTGCTATACCAACTGGTATTTTTTCTCCTTTATCACTACTAGCATCACTTTCA